>JAOPWT010000109.1 GCA_025965555.1 Mycobacterium sp. | reverse complement strand
CAGGCTGTTCTCCGACCACACCCCGATGGCGGTGTGGCTGCAGTCCTGCATCGCGGCCCGCGACGGCGGGTCCCACCACCACTGGCCGAGTATGTCGATGCCGTTGATGGCCAGCGAAGAGTTGATGGCCTCGGTCTCGGCGACCTTGCCGGTGAAGCCTGCGTTCAGGGCCCGGTCCTGGGGTGTCGAGCCGTCCGAACCGATGTCCCCGTTGATGTCCCGGTTGTTCAGCAGGTCCAGCGTTTGACGCTGGGCAGCGTTGACCAGGCGGGAGTCCAGCCGTGGTTCGGTGGGGCAGCCGTTCTGCTTCTGGGCCGTGTAGATGTTGACGAAGACACTGTCGTTCAACCTCTTGTTGTCGGCGTGCGCGGTGGGCGCCGCCAGCGTCCCGGCCACGACGGTCAACAGGCTCGACAAGACGAGCGCCCGGCGCCGCGTCGTCATCGTGGGTGTCATTGCCGACCCTCCGGTTCACTAGCGTTGTTTGCCCAAACACTACTTCTTTTGGCCAAATGAGGTAGATGTATGATGCTTTTTGCAGCATCGGAGCCGTCTGCGACAGGTGCCGAGACGGAGGTTCCGGCGAAACCCTCGCGGCGCCAACGTGTCGCTCGGTGCGGGAATCGATCCCCGCCCACCAGATGGACCGCGGCTATCCCGGTGGTGGTTGGTAGTTCGCCGCCGAGTTTCGCAATTGCCAGATCTGCGCGGGGCACAAGATACCCACGGCGTAGGAAACCAGGTAATTGGCTGCGAACTCGTCGTTCGGGAGCACGTCGCCCTTCACCTCACCCATTATTTGAGGGTAGCCCTCGCCGCTACGTACCTTGTCGCAGATCCCGTAGCCGTAGCCGATCGCGTCATTGTTCGGAAAGGCGTAATGTCGGCGCGCCACTACGTCATAGGTGTACTCCACCTCGGGCGCCGGCGCAGCGTGTGCCAGCGGCACCGGCGCCTGCGCCAGCACTCCGAAGGCGGTGGAAGCGACGATCACAGCCACTAGCGGTTTGCCAAGCTTCATGCTGACAGCCTATGTGTATGTTTCGGCAGATACTAGGCGCAGAGCCATGGCGCATGCGGCGGAGATTAGTTGCCAGGGTTCGACGTAAGCTCTCGTGTGAGATGAAGTCCTACCGTGCCGGATTGCTGGTCCTACTCATTGCCTTCGTCGTGAGCGCGTGTGGCGGCACCGCTTCCCAGGGGCAGGTGCCGCAGTCGTCGGACAGCCCAGCCATCACCGGCCAACCGGCGGCCTTCAACGCCGACGACGTGGCCTTCGCCAACGACACGATCATGCTCTACCGACAGAGCACGGAGTTGACGGCGCTCGCGCCTCAGCGTTCCTCTGACTCCGAACTCATCGCGCTCGCGGCCCAAATCGCTGCCGCCCATGGCCCCAACCTCGAGATAATGAAGGTGTTACTGGTGCAGTGGAATTCCGGTACCGACACGGGCACCGACCCAGGCACTGGCACAGGCCAAGGCGGACAACGCAACCCAGTGGCGGGTGTCGTCGACGATGCGACGATGGCGCAACTGAATACCTTGAGCGGCCCTCAATTCGACGCTCTGTGGTTGCGCTCGATGATCGGACTCCAGAAGGGAACCGTGGCGCTGGCCGAGGCGGAGATTGCACACGGCACCAACGTCGACGCCGTTGCGACGGCGAGGCGGCTCGTCGACACCGAACGGGCCAGGACCGGCCAGTTGCAGGCGTTCGCAGACCGGTAGGCCGGGGGAGCGCCGTCAGTCGGCGCGGTTGCGGCGCAACTGGTCGGCGAGACCGTTGAGAGCCTCGAGCGCCGCGGTGACGGCTTCTTCGACCTCCAGGGTGCGGGATACCCGTTCGCCGCTCGAGCCGTTCGACGCGGCGAGCCCAGGGATGACGAAGTGGCGGAAGCGTCGCCGCGTTTCGTCGTCGGACCGCCCGATCTCCTCGGCGGCCAGATAGGTCTGCTCGACCAGGAAGTCGACCATCTCGCCGATGCCGATGTCGGTGCGTACCTGGCCGCTCCGACGGCCCTCCTCGAGCACCGGTCCCATCGCGTCCACCGCGACCTGGTGGACACGGGGGTCGTGAACGGATGCCGAGTGCTGGGCGATCAGTGCCGAAATCGATGGGTCGGACGGCAATTCGCGCGCGGTGTACACCAGTGCGGCCTCCAACTTCGCGAAGACGCCGGCCTTGGTGGCCATCAACGCTTCCACGGCCGCCACGTGCCTCCTGGCCCGAAGCAGCGCAACCTGTACCAGCATCTCCGAGACACTGCCGAGTTGACGGAAGGCGGTGGCGCGCGAGACCCCGGCGATCCTGGCGACCACCTCCATCTGCACGGCGTTGATCCCATGGGCGGCAATCTCGGCGTCGGCCGCCCTGATCAACCGATCCTTGACGGTGCCGTCCTCACCCGAGGTCGTGTCGACGGCAGTCACGGCCCCGAGGTTACGTGATCGCACCGGCGATCTTGAGCTCGATGAGTCGGTCGTCGTCCACCCCGATTTCACGCAGCACGTCGTCGGTGTGCTCGGCGAATTGGGGGGCCCGCCCGAGTTCGGCCGGGCCGTCGTCGAACCTCACCGGGCTGGCCACCAACTGCTGCGGGTTTCCCTCGGCGTCAACGATGTTGGCGATTCGGCCGTTCGCGGTCAGCGCCTCGTCGTGCGCCAGCTCCCAGGCATCCTGCACCGGCGCCCACTGTCCGGTGCCCCGGCTCAGCACCGCCTTGCACTCGGCGAAGCTCAGCTTGCCCATCGCGTCGTGCACGATGCCATACGCGATGTCGGCGTGCTCCGCCATCGCCTGCAGAGAGGCGAAGCGTGGGTCCTCGGCGTATTCGTCCAAGCCCATCAGTCGGCAGAATTCCGGCCAGTAGCGAGTCGGCTGCAACATCGACAGCTGGACGAACCTGCCGTCAGACGTGCGGTACGCGCCGGTCAGCGGATTGCCGGGGGCCTGAGTGCGGCGCTCGACCTTGGGCAACGGGCCGCCCATCAGCATCGCCATGTTGATGGTGAACTGGGTGGTCCAGGCACCTACCGCGAGCAGCGAGACGTCGAGCACCGATGGCTCGCCGGTGACGTGACGACCGTAGAGCGCCGCCGCGACGCCCCCGGCGATGGTCATGCCCCCGATGTTGTCGCCGTAGGCGCCTGCAGGCATGAAGGCCGACTGCTCCGCCTCCGGTGGGTTCAGCCCGTCGGCGCTGCCGCCACGGGCCCAGAACGCCGTCGCGTCGTACGCCCCGGCGTCGCGGTCGGCGCCGTTCATGCCGAACCCGCTGCCTGCGACATAGATGACGTCGGGGTTGACGCTGCGCACGTCGTCCACGTCGATGTGCAGCTTCCTGCGTGCCGATGGCAGGTAGTTGGTCAGGAAGACGTCGCTTCGGCGCAGGAGCTCGTCGAACTCCTGGCGCACCTCTGTGTTGTCGAGTGCCATTCCGACACTTCGCTTCCCGCGGTTGGGTGCCTCCATGATGGGCGCGAAGGAGGAACCCGGCTTGCTGGCCGCCGCACCGAGCACCTTGACCAGTCCGCGCTGGGCGTCGCCCGTCACGGGATGCTCGATCTTGATGACCTCGGCACCCCAGTCGGCGAGCACGGCTCCTGCCGATGGCACGTAGGTGAACTGGGCCACCTCGAGCACCCGCACTCCGTCGAGCGGCTTGCGCATCAGAGGTCCCAGACCAGCGGCAGGCTCTCCAGGCCCAGCTGGGCACCGGTCTCGAGCATCTGCGCATCGGGCGCAAGACGATAGTTGGGTATTCGCGCGTGCCATTCCTCCATCGCGATCCTGAGCTCCAGCCGAGCGAGGTGTGAACCGAGGCAGCGGTGGGGACCGGCACCGAAACCGATGTGGTTGTTCGGCTTACGGGCGATGTCGACGGTGGTCGCGTCGGGGAAGGCGGCATCATCGCGGGTCGCCGCGGCCAGCGGGATGTTCACCATGTCGCCGGCCTTCATCGGGCAACCCTGAATCTCGATGTCCTGCATCACTTTGCGGGCCGGGATGACGATCGCGTAGGCCCTGACGAACTCCTCGACCGCGGTGGGGATGATGGCGGGTTCGGCGACGAGCCGATGTCGGTCGTCGTCGTTGCGGGCCAGGTGCAGGAACATCCAGCCGAGGGTGACCGACACGGTGTCCAAGCCGGCCATGAACATCAGCAGGCAGAACGACAGCAGGTCCTGATCCGTGACCGGCTCTCCGTCGATCTGATAGGTCAGGGCCTTGCTGACGATGTCGTCGCGAGGTTGCTCGCGTCGTTCGGCGATGACAGTCGAGAAGCGCCCCATCACCGCGAACATTGCGGTCATCTGCTTGTGCTGCTTTTCCTCGTCGCTGCCCCCGGCGTGCAGGATGTCGTGCTCCCACGCGAGGAACTCATCGAGTTCCTCGACGGGAAGGCCCATCATCTCCAGGAAGATCGTGGTCGGGAAGCGAGTCGCGAAGTCGGCCATGAAGTCGCAAGAACCGCGTTCGGCGAGGCCCTCGATGAGGTCGATCGCCCGTTGGCGAACCGTCGACTCGAGGCGCTCCACCGCGCCGGGGGAGAAGAGCGGACCCAGCTGGCGGCGCCACTGCTTGTGCTCGTCGCCGTCCAGCATCTCGGGGATCCACTTGATCACGGGTTCCGGATCCAGCGCCGTGACGACACTGTTCGAGAATGCCTCGGGGTTCTGCATGACTTCGAGGATTCCCGCGTAGTTGCAGACCGTCCAGAAACCAGGCCCGAATTCGTTCCTGTACCAGGGGAACTGGGCACGCAATTCGTCATACCGGGCAAACCAGGTGCCTTCGGGTTCGCTCGTCGTGTAGTCGAAGGTAACTACCGGCACGCTCGCGGTTTGCTCGCTCGTCGTCTCTCGCATCTCCAGTTACCTGCGATCGGAAGTCGCAGACGACTCATGTCTGCGACTCGGTGTGATGAGAGTATCAGTATTTGCGGCAGGGTACGAGACTCAGGTCACAGTTCGCCCGGTTGTCGAAAACGCGACCGCGGGTCTCAGTACATGATGTCGCGGACCTTGGTCTCTTCGTAGCCCTTGAGCAGCGCCGCACTGGCATTTTCCATGTGCCTGCGCCAATGCGCCTCTGCCTCAGCGCCTTTGCGCTCCGATACCAGGTCGACGAGTCGGCCATAGGATCGCATCAGCTTGGCGTACTGAGGCTTCGGTACGACGTTCTGCTCGCCGAGAATGGCTGCGGTCGTGTGCCGCTCCGAGATCTCGTGCAGCATCCCGGCGATCGTGGCCAGGGTCGCGTTTCCCGACAACTCCACCAGGCGGCGGTGTAGTTCGGCCGATGCCTGAGCCAGTCGACCCGCCTCCCTGGCCTCAGGAATGCCCTCGACCAGACGGCGCAATTCGTCGTGCGCGGACTTGGGCGCGTCGTCGGCAAGAAGTCGGGCGGCGTACGGTTCGATGCCGATGCGCGCAGTCATCACGTCGCCGAGGGTGGTCCCGGAGATGGCCAACAGCAGCGCCGCAGGGCGTGCCACGATCTCAGGTCCCGGCACACGCACCTTTGCTCCGGTCCGCGAACCGCGACGTACCTCGACCAGGCGATCGGACTCCAAGACCCGCACGGCTTCTCGCAAAGTCGGTCTGCTCACTTGAAAGTGGGTCATCAGGTCGGCTTCGAAGGGCAGAAAGTCGCCGTCCGTCAATTGCCCGTCGACGATCATCTTCCGCAAGGTCTGCGCCACGAGTTCCGCGGTCTTGGGTGATCGGACGGCTCCCGAGGTCGCCCGAGGGGCGACCATCGGTGCGAGTGATTCCTGGCGGGGCACCGTGACCTCCTGATTTACCGAGATGTACTACTCAGTAAACCATGTCGCAGTGGTGTTTCGGCCGTCAATGACCGCGGTCAGCGCTGGCCGGCCATCAGTGCGATGGCGGCGCCGTCGTAACGTGCCCGTCGCTTGCGTCCGACCAGAAAACTCGGAGGCGACGAGAACGCAAGATCGGGCAATCGCACGCGTGCAGAAAGCATTTCACGCGCTTGTTCGGAGTGCCCACATATCGCGATCGACCACAGCATGTCGTCGGTGACGTGATCGGCGATGGTGTCCGGTCTGCTGCTGCGGAAGGCGGTGCGGATCGCCGCCACCTCGTCCTGCCAGCCGTGCAGTTCGACCAGGGAGTCGTAGGTCCGTACCGTCAGGTAGAAGGCGATCTGAAGCTTGGCGTCGCGGATGGCGCGATCGGGATCGTCGTCGTCGATCGCGGTGATGAGCCAGCCCCAGCGCCGCAGTTCTCCAGCGTCCCGTCCAACTGTTTCGGCGCCCGCCGCCAACGCGGGATCGACCAGCTCGGTCCACCAGCGATCGGTGAACAACCCATGTCCCAGAACGCCGTCGGCGACGCGCCCCGCCGTGCGCACCATGATCTTGTTGAATGCGCCCACCAGGATGGGTACCTCGATCCGACCAAGGACCGGAGCTCGAATGTCGGCGTCGATCGCGTAGAACTCGCCCTGATACTTCACGGATTCACCGTTCTCCGCGCTCAGGAACGCCCGGATCACCTCGATCAGTTCGGCCATCCGCGGTGCGGGATGGGCGGCGTCGACGCCGAACCAGTCGCGGTTCATCCTCGACGTACCCGCCCCAAGGCCCAGAAACGCTCTGCCGGACGACACCCGCGACAGGTGACGCATTGCCGAGGCGTGGACGAATGGTGAGCGTGCGAACGCATAGGCGATGCCGGGGCCGACCATGGCCCCCGTGGTGCCGTGCGCCATCTCGGTCGCGGTCACGTAGGCGTTCAGATCCGCGAATTCGCCAGCACAGAAGGCGCTGGCTCCTGCCGCCTCGGCGTGTGCGGCCAGTTCGGGTCCCGGCCACGGCAGTCCCCAGTGCATCGTTCCTCACAGTCCCCATCGACATCGTTTACCTAGTAATACACGTGACTGTACTCGGGCGATCGTCGGTCCGGGAAGTCGAGGACTCAGAACATTTTCGACATCGGTGTCGAAAACTGTATCGTGGGTGCGAGGCCCATAGTGAGAGGAACCGTCGATGACGACCAAGGCATTGCCGAGCATGCTTCCCACCGGATGGTTTCAAGTCGGCTGGAGCGCCGACCTCTCGATCGGTGAGGTTGCGCCCAAGCACTATTTCGGGCGCGACCTCGTCCTCTTTCGTGAGCTTGACGGGCGGGTCAGCGTGCTCGACGCGCATTGTCAGCATCTCGGTGCCAGCCTTGCCCACGGTGGCTGCGTCGTCGAGGACGGGATCCAGTGCCCGTTTCACGGTTGGGTATGGAATGGCAACGGCCGCAACGTGAGGATTCCGTATCAGGACCGTCCCAACAGGGGCCGCCGCGTGCGCTCGTATCCGGTTGCCGAGCTGAACGACTCCATCTACATCTGGCACGACGCAGACGGGCGAGAGCCTATGTGGGAGGCGCCAAACGCGTTCGACGTACTCGGAAGCCACGTGCGGGAAAGGCAGTTTCATCCGTTCGATGGCGACTGCCGGACGCGTCACGAGATGGTCAAGGTGCATCCCCAGGTCATCGCGGAGAACGCCGTGGATCCTCACCACTTCCGCTTCGTACATCGCACTCCGATCAGCCCGGTGGTCTTGCGTGAGCACACCGATGACTCGACGTGGCGGGCCAAGGTCGGCTTCGGCAAGAGGTGGAACGACGGCGTCGATCGGGCCGACGACTCGATGAACACCATCGAGATCTACTGGTCTGGAATCGGGCTGAGCTTCAACGGCGAACACATGCGCGACGGGATCCGGGTCATCTCGATCTGCTCGACGCCGGTCGATGACACCAGGTCCGATATCTTCGCAGGCTACTGGATCAGCGCGGAGCCATCAGGTGAGGCGGACGGGTTCCAGACCCGGCTGGCCTCGGCCAAGCTCGCACTGCCCGATGACATCCGGATATGGGAGCACCAGTTGTACCTGGATCCTCCGGCGTTGGCGACCTCGGAGGCAGCGGGGTTCCGCGCACTACGGCAGTGGGCGAGCAGCTTCTACCCCGAGCAGGAGTCTGCGGGCGAACGCGTGTCACATGGCGGCTGAAGGCTCGCCCCCGCGAGTTGGGCGCAAGTCCGACCGCACCCGCGAGTCCATTCTCGACGCAGCGCGAACCGCTTTCGCGCGCAAGGGATTCTCGGCCGTGACGATCAAGGACATCACGGACCTGGCTGACGTGAACCGGGCTGGCTTCTACTACTACTTTGCGGACAAGACCCAGTTGTTCATCGAACTCGGTACCGACACCTATCGCCAGGCATACGCCGTCGCCGAAGAATTCAAGGAACTGCAGAACCACCCTACGAGAGCGCGTCTGAGGGCGTGGACATCCGACTACTTCGAGTACCTCGATCGCAACGGGGCGTTCGTGATCCGGTCCGCGGACGACATGCCATCCGACGCCGACTTCCGTGCAGCGGTCCTGCGATCACACCGCCGAACGGCTGCGGTGCTCGGTGAAGGCATCGTCAAGATGGCAGGGACGTCAACCGATCTCGACCCGGTCGCCACCGGACTCGTGGTGATGGCCATGCTCGAACGTTCGTGGTCGATGGTTCGTCATCACGCGATTCCGTGGACGACGCGCGATGACGTGTTGGCGACAACGACCGAGATGCTGTGGCGAATGACATCCGGCGAGTGGTGACCGGCAGGCGCGGCGCCGACGCGTCAGGAGTCGGACGGCGTCGCGGCCCACTCGTCGATCAGCTGGTCGACGGTGGTCAGTCGACCGAGCACGGCGATGGTGTTGTCCAGTACCTGTGCTGCGTAGTCGGCCGGAGTGCCGCCGACTGCGTCGCGGGGTACGACGAGCTTGAATCCGGCTTGGGTGGTGTGCCCCGCGGTGTGCGTGATCGCCAGATTGAGAGACACGCCTACGAGGACGACCGTTTCCACGCCGAAGCCCTTGAGAACGGGCAACAACTCGGAATCGAGCGTGGGGAACAGGCCATGATGGCGAGCAAGGACGACGTCGCTCGGAGCCAACAGTTCAGCGACGACGGAGGTTTCGGGTGTGCTCGGCCCCCAGTGCTCGGTGGCCGGTCCCAACGCCCGCCACAACCGCGCCGTGCCCGTCGGCTTGCCGCCAAGGCTCCCTTCGTAGGTCGCATGCACGACCCGTGTGCCGAACTGCCGCGCGGCGGTCAGAAGCCGGCCCACGTTGGCCACCAGCTCAGAGCTGTCGGAAGCCAGTGCGGGAAGCACGGATTCGGGGCCCAGCACGCCGTTCTGACATTCCACGCAGACCACGGCCGTAGTGTCGGGATTCCATCGATTCGGGCTCATCCCATCACCATAGATCACTTCTCCAAAACCTAAAAGTCCTATGCTCTAACGTAATTCGTAATCCACAATTTTGAACTCCAAGGTGGCATCATGCAGATCCGCGACTACGTTCAGTCCGGCAAGCCGGCGGTGATTCTAGCCTCGGCGGGCACCGTGATCGGTTTCGCCGAACTCGAAGAGCGCGCGAACAGGCTCGCGCACTTCTGGCGCGCCGCCGGTCTCCGCGAGGGTGACACCATCGCGGCCATTCTGGAGAACAACGAGCACGTACACGCGGTGATGTGGGCGGCGCGACGCAGCGGGCTGTACTACGCGATGATCAACACCCACCTCACGGCAGCCGAGGCGGCGAACATCGTCGCCAACAGCGGTGCACGGGCGGTGATCGGCTCGCGTGCGACGCGTGCGGTGTGCGAGGGGCTCGCAGAGCACCTCGGCGACGACCTGCCCAAGCTGTTGCTGATCGCCGACGACGATCTCGACGGGTGGAAGCGCTACCCGGAATGCGTTGCCGACCAACCCTCGACACCGATCCCCGACGAGATCGAAGGCGACCTGTTGCAGTATTCGTCGGGAACCACAGGGCGGCCGAAGGGTATTCGTCGCGAGCTTCCGCACCTCACCCCTGCCGAGGCTCCGAACATGCTGATGCCACTCTTGACCGCTGTCGGTGTCAGCGGTGAATCCGTCTACCTGAGCCCGGCGCCGCTCTATCACACTGCGCCGTCGTTCTGGTCGATGGCGGTGCAGTCACTGGGTGGCACGACAGTCGTCATGGAGAAGTTCGACCCCGAGAAGGCTCTCGATTGCATCCAGCGCTACGGCGTGACGCACGGTCAATTCGTCCCCGCGATGTTCGTGCGGATGCTGAAAATGCCTGAACAGGTACGCAACTCATACGACGTCTCGAGCCTGAAACGGGTGGTACACGCGGCCGCGCCGTGCCCGGTCGACATCAAGAGGGAGATGATCCAGTGGTGGGGGCCGATCATCGACGAGTACTACGCCTCTTCGGAAGCCGTGGGTGCGTCCTTCATCCGCGCCGAGGACTGGCTGAATCATCCGGGTTCGGTGGGCCGTCCGCTGGTCGGAGTGCCGCACATCCTCGACGAGGACGGCCGCGAGTTGCCGCCCGGACAGGCGGGCGAAATCTATTACGACGGTGGATATTCCTTCACTTACCTCAAGGACGAGGCGAAAACGTCGGCTGCGCGCAATGCACACGGCTGGGCGACGGTGGGCGACATCGGGTATCTCGATGACGACGGCTACCTCTACCTCACCGACCGCAGGCACCACATGATCATCTCGGGCGGAGTGAACATCTACCCGCAGGAGGCCGAGGATCTTCTGATCACCCATCCGCGGGTGCTCGACGCCGCGGTGTTCGGCATCCCGGACGACGACATGGGGCAGTCGGTCAAGGGGGTGGTTCAGCTGGTCGATCCTGCCGACGCCACCGACGCATTCGCGGCAGAGCTGCTCGACTGGCTTCGGAAGCGATTGGCGCACTACAAGTGTCCGCGTTCGCTCTCGTTCGAGGCACAGCTGCCCCGCACCGATGCCGGCAAGCTCTACAAGCAGCAGCTCGTCGTCAAGTACTCAGCGACGGCGTAGCCAGTCAGCCCAGCCGCAGCGGGAGCCGCGCCAACGCGAAGGTGTTTGCCGGAAACACGATCTCGGGGGTGAAGCCGGGCTCGAGCGAGAATTCCGGGATGCGATGTAGCCACTCACCGATGATCAGCGTCATCTCCATGCGGGCCAGATGCGACCCGAGGCACCGGTGCGGACCGCCGCCGAATCCCCAGTGCCGGTGCACCTTTCCATCCATCACCACGTCGTTGGTTGAGGTCGAATCGCTGTCGTCGCGGTTGATCGCACCGATGCACAGCCGAACCTGGGTGTCCGGGGGCAGGGTGACGTCGCCGATCGTGACTTCGGCGGTGGTGACCCGCGGCACCATTGGCGCGGGGGGCTCCAGTCGGACGATTTCCTCGACGAAAACGCTCATCTGGCTGGGGTCGTCGCGCAGCGTGGCACGCAACTGCGGATTACGGGCGAGTTCGAGAAGGGCGGCGGTCATGGCGGCGGTGACGGTATCCAGTCCGGCCAGCACGAACAGGTAGCTCAAGCCGATCGCCTCGGCATCGTCGAGGGCGTCGTCACCAGTGAGCAACTGCGACAAGATGTCTGGGCCCGGATCGGCGCGTCGCTCGTTGATGGCCTCGGTCAGGTAGGCGAACAGTTCGAGTGCTGGTGTGAGATCGGCGCCCTCGAGCGACGGTGCATCAGCCAGCGCGATGACGGAGTCCTTCCACGCGACGAGTCGGTCGCGATCCTCCAGCGGCAGCCCGAAGAGGGTGAGGAAGACCTGCGAGGGATAGGGGATGGCGATATCGGCCACGACCTCGCATTCGCTTTTGGCAGCGACCGCGTCGATGATGTCGATCGCCTGCTTCTGTAGCGCGGGCAACATCTCGGCCAGCGTGTGCGGGCTGAAGAACGGTTGCAACATCTTGCGGAATCGGGTGTGCTCCGGCGGGTCGAACGCGATGGGGACCAGGGGCAGGGGACTGCCGAGGACGTCGAAGGCCTTCTTCGACGAGAACAAGCCGGGGTCCCGCAGTGCGGACAGCACGTCGTCGCGGTGGGTCAGATAGAACCAGCCGTCGACGAAGACGACCCGGCCTGCATCGCGCAGGGCCGCCCACCCGGCGTTACGGTCGGCGGCCATTGGCAGTCCGGCGAAGGCCAGCTCTGGAGCACCCAGGGTTTCCATTCGATCTCCTCGTCGTTAGAACGCCGAGCGGTGCAAGCCACCGTCGACTTCGATCCAGCTGCCGGTGATGTATCCGGCCGGCTCGGAACACAGATAAGCGATGAGAGAGGCGATTTCGGTCGGCCTTCCCATGCGGGCCGCTGGGACGCGGGCCTGGGTCAGCATGAACTCGCGGCGCTCCTCATCGGAACTGGTGCCGAGGTGGTTCTGCAGATAGTCGAGCGCGTTCTGCGTCTCGATCCAACCCGGTGCGACGGTGTTGACCGTGACGCCGTATCTGGCGTACTCGTCGGAGACCGTCTTGAGCAGGCCGACGGTCGACGGTCGACTGGTATTGGCGACCGCATGATGAATGTTGCCCGCCGGTTCCTTCGCGGTGGCCGAGCCGACGTGGACGAATCGCCCCCAGCCGGCATCCTTCATCGCAGGCAGCACCGCATGAAGGAGCAGAATCTGGCTCATGGTGTGCATCTCGAAGGACTCGCGGTAGAGGTTCACGTCGGTGATGTCGGCGAAGTCTCCTGGGCGCTGGTACTTCGCCTGACCGACCACTATCAGCGGCGGACCGTGTGCGGCTTCGGTCTCGCGGACGGCGGCGGTGAGCTGCTCGGGATCACTGACGTCACCGGTGACGCCGATCGCCGTGCCGCCACCCTCCCGGATGGCCTCGACCGCGGCGTCGACGTCGACCTTGGTCCGCGCGAGCACCGCCACCCGCGCACCCTCGTCGGCGAGCAGCTTGGCGACCTCGAAGCCGATTCCCTTACTGCCGCCGACGATCAGCGCCGAACGGTCCGCTATTCCGTATTGCATCGGGTGTCGTCGCTAGCGCTTGACGTCCATCCCGGCGTCTACCTTCAACAAGCTTCCCGTGAACGAGCGACCCGCGTCGCTGATCAAGAATAGGATCGCGTTGCTGACGTCGCGGGGTTCGATCATCGGGAAGTCCGGCAGCGCGGTCGACATCGCGTTGACCAGGTGCGGATTCTCCTCGATCACCTTGAAGAGTGCGGGATTCTCGGTGATCATCGGTGTCGAGCAATTGGTCGGCGCCACGGCGTTGACGCGAATGCGGTCGGCGGCGAGCATGAGTGCGTAGGCGCGAACTAGGCCGGTGATCGCGAGTTTCGACGTGAGATAGGCATCGGTGCCACCGCGTCCGTCGGTGAGATCAAGCAGCGCGATCATGGAGCTGGTCGCGATCAGGTTGCCGCCCTTGCCACGCTCCTTGATGTGTGGGATCGCGACCTGGAAGGTGTTCCACACCCCGATCAGCATGATGTCGAGACCGAGGCGCAGAGCTTCGGAGGCATCGCGCTCGTCGGCGTTGGTCAGCACCACACCGGCGTTGGCGATCACGGTGTCGATGTGGCCGAACTGCTCGACGCCTGCGTCGAACGCGTCCTGTAGAGCAGCTTTGTCGCGGACGTCCGCTTTGCGGAAAAGCATTTCCTGCCCGGTCTTTTCGACGAGGCGAGCGGTTTCCTCGAGGTCTTCGTAGGTGCCAAGCTTGTAGGGCACGACCTCGAGGTCTTCGCAGATGTCGACTCCGACGATGTTCGCACCCTGCTCGGCACACATCACCGCGTGCGAGCGGCCCTGACCGCGGGCGGCGCCAGTGATGAAGACGACCCGGCCGTCGAGTGAACCCATTCGTTTGCCTCCATTGTGATCGCTATTGTCCGCGCTCGGCGCGGCGGTGCGGGCATGGTCTAGTGACGTGCACCACGCTCAGGATGCTACGCCGGGAAGTTGGAATCATACAACTATTTGGCTAATTTGATTCAGACGGAACACTCGAAGCTCTGGAAGGAATTTCACATGTCCGACAGCCCCAATGGCGGTCCACGCCCACCCGACGGCGACTGGCTCGGCACCCCGTTCCTCACGTTCACACGTGAGGGCGCGTTCGCGATCTGCACCTTGGATCGACCGCAGGCACGCAACGCGATGACCCCGGCCATGTACTTCGGCATCCGCTACGCAATCAGTCGGGTCAACGCGGATCCCGAGCTGGCGGGACTGCTCATCACCGGCACCGGTGACGTCTTCGCACCAGGCGGTGACCTTGGTCAGGCGGCAGAGGACAACTGGATGGACTTCGCCTCCACCATGGGCATGGACGTGACGCCCTTCGACGTGCTGCGACAGTCTCCGAAGCCGGTCGTGTCGGCGGTCAACGGGCTGTGTCAGGGCGGCGGTTTGCAGATCGCGATGTGCAGCGATCTCGCCGTCGTCAGCGACCGGGCCACCTTCCGCGTGCCCGAGTTGTTCCGTGGCATCGCCGACACGTACTACAGCCAGGTGCTGGCGCGCATGATCGGGCCGGTCCGCACCAAGGATCTGATGTTCACCGGACGGACGTTGAACGCCGAAGAGGCGGTGGAGTGGGGCATGGTCGCCAGGATGGTTCCGCACGACGAGCTGCTCGACACCGCGAAAGAGCTTCTCGCACAAACCTGCCGGACCGCTCCGGCAGCCCGCGGGGTGATCAAGGCCAGCCTGGACAACTACCTGGGCCTGTACGACCGGATCGGCATGCAGACGAGCCTCTTCGGTCCGGAAGCCCGCGAAGGGTTCCGCGCCTTCAAGCAGAAGAACTCGCCGGACTGGGTGCATCCCGAACTGCAGCTGGACGGCAGACTCTAACTACGCTGCCCGGCGCCGAGTGTGTGGACTGTGGCGAGGATTCCGTGATTCCTCGCCACAGGACACACACTCGGCGCGTCGGGTGCCTTCGGTTACTTCGGGGTGAAGCGCTGTGCTCCATCGAGGCGCATGACTTCGCCGTTGACGTAGCCGTTGGTGAGAAGGAACACCGCGGCGTCGGCATACTCGTCGGGCGTGCCGAGCCGCTTGGGGAATGGAATGTTGGCGGCGAACTTGGCAATGGCCTCTTCGCCGACGGACTCCATGATCGGCGTCTTCATCGTTCCCGGCGCAATGGTGTTGACCCGGATCCCCACTGAGCTCAGGTCACGGGCCGCGGCGATGGTCAGACCGATGACGCCTGCCTTCGCTGCGGCGTAGGCCGTCTGGCCGATCTGGCCTTCGTAGCCCGCCACCGATGCGGTCATCACGATGGCTCCACGTTCACCGCCCTCGCGAGGCTCTGCAGTGGCCACTGATGCCGCGACCAGGCGGGTCAGGTTATAGGTGCCGCTGAGGTAGAGATCTATGGTCTTGCTGAACGCGCCGAAGTCGGCGGGGCTGCCGTCGCGCTGCACGATCCGTTGTGCGACACCGTAACCCCCGTGCGCGACCACTGCGTAGCGCAGCTGGCCGAGCTGGTTGGCCTGCTCGATGGCGCCAAGGATGCTGTCCTCGCTCGTCACATCGGTGCTGACGAACAGTGCGCGACTGCCGAGCTCGTCGGCAAGCGCCTTGCCCTTGTCGGCGGCGAGGTCGGCGATCACGACACCCAGGCCGTCGGCGTGTAGCCGACGGACCGTCGCCTCGCCGAGGCCGCCTGCGCCGCCGCTGACTATTGCCGACGAACCTTCGAACTTCTGTACCGTCACCAGGTCTCCCTCATTTGTCGATTTCCGTTGTTATCTCTTCGAGCTGGGTCAGATCACCCGTCACCAGGTCCCACGGATCCTCCGCGGCCAGGGCCAGCCGGCCCAAGCGGCGCGCGAAGTGGTTGGTGGTCCCGTAATCGGAGACCCAGCTCTGGGCGCGCAGGGTGAACAGCCACAGCGGGTGCTCGCTGGTGACGCCGATCGCGCCGTGAAGTTGATGGGCGATGGTGGTGACGGGGCCGACGGCGCGGCCGGCCGTGATCTTGGCGACCGTGACGGCGTAGTCGGTGTTCGAGGAACCGAAGCCGTGTTCGTCGGCCGCTGCGACGGCGAGTTCCACGGCGGCGCGGGCCTTTTCGATCTCGCCAGCCATGCCGGCCAGCGACTGCTGAACGGACTGGAACGCGCTGAGCGAGCGGCCGAACTGAACCCGCTCACGGGTGTGGCTCACCGATAGTGCCGCGGCCGCATCCAACGCGCCGACGATCTGTACGCAGCGCGACCATGCACCGCGCCGGACGAGTTCGGTCCCGAGCGCCGGATCCACGGCATGCAACTGATCGGCGGCGACGTCGAAGGTGACCGTGTCGCGGGGTTCACCGCCCAGGTTGTGGCTTTCGTGCACAGTGCTCGAGGAGGCATCCAACACACCGACCCGCAGGCTGTTGCCACTGCGGGCAGCCAGCACCGTCGTGCAGGCTCGCGCCCACGGCACCTGCTGCGCAACCCCTGACACCCGACCGTTATCGACGTCGGCCTCGGCGATGGCGACCGTCAGCGGGCCGTCGGGTAGGTCGATACCGGCCTGTTGCCCCAACCATCCTGCGAGGGCATCGGTTTCCGCCAGCGGCACCGCACCAGCGTGGCGGGCCAGACCGTACAACGCGACGGCAAGTTCTCGCGGCCCGGCATCTGAATCAGGTGTACTGGTCAGTCTGTCGAGACCGGTCTCGGTGAGATTGCGCCATAGGTCGTGGTCGAACTGTGCAGGCAGGCCACGTCGACCGAGGCCGGCGTCGTAGGATCGCCGCCCGAGGTCGTCGACCAATTCCCGCAGCTCGGTGTCGTCGTCTCGCACGCCGTTGGTGGCGAAGACCCCGCCGGCAAGTATGCTCATCGCAATCCCATTCCGCGTGCGATCACGCCACGCAGCACCTCGTTGGTGCCGCCACGCAAGGTGAACATCGGTTTGTGAATCCAGGCGGTACGCAGCATGTCGTCCATCTCCGGATTCGGGACGGATGCTTCTAGGAGATCGGCGACCAACTCGACGGACTCGGCTTCGAAGCGGGTGCCCAGGTCCTTCACCAGCGCCGCCTGATTCGCCGCGTCATCACCGTCGGTCAGGGTGCGGGCCACCGACAGGGACAGCTGCCGTAGCGAGATCAGCCGGGCCAGTAGATCACCGACGTCGGCGGCCGCATGGTCGTCGAGTTCGGCACCGGAGCCGAGTGCGCGAATCGCAGCGAACAGCAGTGGACCGGTGGACAGAATCCGCTCCGGCCCGCTGCGCTCGAACGACAACTCCGAGGTGACCTGATGCCAACCGTTGCCGATCTCGCCGAGAACCCCAGAATCTGGGATGAACACCGAATCGAGGATGACCTCGTTGAAGTGATGGGCTCCGGACATCAAGATGATGGGCTCGATGCGAACGCCATCGGCATCGCACGGCACCAGGAACTGACTGAAGCCGTCGTGTCGGTGCTTCGGATCCTGCGGGCTGGTGCGGGCGAGCACGACGACCTGGTGGGCATGATGCGCACCGCTGGTCCATACCTTCGTGCCGGAGAGCAGCCAGCCGCCGTCGGTGCGGACCGCCTTGGTCTGCGCCGCGGCCAGATCGGATCCGGAACCGTGCTCGCTCATGCCGATCGACGAATAAAGCGTGCCCGCAACGATTTTCGGCAGAAGTCGCTCGCGCTGCTCCTCGGTGCCGTAGGTCAGCAGGCTCGGCGCGACCTGACGGTCGGCGACCCAGTGCGCCGCGACCGGCGCACCCGTCGCGATCAGTTCCTCGGTCACCACGTAGCGGTACAGGTGTCCCCGGCCGTGGCCGCCGTACTGCTCGGGGATGGTCAGGCCGAGGAAACCCGCCGCGCCGAGGCGGGCGGAGAAACCCTCGTCCCACCCGGTCATCCACGAGTCGACGAGTGATGGCCAGCCGAACTCGGCGCGGTCGGACCGCAGAAAGTCCCGTACGGCGAAGCGCGCCTTCACCAGTTCGGGCTCGCGCGCGCTCAACGCGTCGAATGAACTCACTCGCAGTCTCCTAGACGGTGGGCAACGGGGCCGACGGAAGGTAGAAGTTTGGTGCCAGGTCCTCTTCGCGCACGGCGAGGCGGTAGCCCGACAGGTCCTCCACGCCCTCCTCGCGAAGGATCTCCTCGTCGGTGTAGAAGTGTCCGGTGCACGCGGAGGCGGGTCGGGTGACCAGGGCGTGCAGGGCGTCGGCCATGATCTGCGGCGTGCGGGCCTGCGCGTTGACCGTCGCCTCACCCATCGCCACCAACATTCCCGTGCTGGCGATCGTGGTGGCGGGCCACACCGAGTTGACGGCGATCGGCACCGAGGCGAACTCCTCGGCCCACCCCAGGGTCAGCAGGCTCTCCGCATACTTGCCGACGGTGTGGCCCACGTGGGCGCCGACCCACCGCGGGTCAAGGCTCAGCGGGGGAGAGACGTTTACCACGTGGGCATTGTCCGACCGGCGTAGATGGGGCAGGGCGGCCTGCACCGCCGCGAACGGCCCTTCGACGTTGACCTCGAGGAGCTTGCGAAGGCTCTTCGACGGCAGTTTGGCGGTCGGTCGCAGATCCAGGGCACCGGCATTGTTGACCACGACGTCGATGCCGCCGAACTTCTCGGCTATCGCCCCGATGGCCGACGCGACCGCGTCGACATCACGCACGTCGCAGGCCAACGGCAGCGCCACCCCGCCCGCGCGTTCCACGGCGTCCGCCGTCTCGCCCAGCGTGCCCGCGATCTTCGGGTGGGGCGTCTCGGTCTTGGCAAGCAACGCCACGGTCGCGCCGTCGGCTGCGGCCCGAACGGCGATCGCGGCACCGATGCCGCGGCTGGCGCCGGTCACCACCACGACGCGACCCCACAGGCTTCGAGGCTCGGCTTTACTCACGGTTACTGAACCTTCCGCCATCACTCCGCTGTGGTCTTGAATGCTATAACTATATAGCTCATTAGTGACGTGACGTCACGCGCCCATCGACCAAAGCGAGGCCTCATGACCCAGGTCGTCTCGATCGGCACCTATCTGCCGCCGTGGACCGTGCGCGACCAGCGCGTCAAGGGACCAGACGAGGATGCGCTGACCATGGCGGTCGCCGCAGGCCGCGCCGCAGACCCGTCGGCCAGCGCCCAGCGCGTGGTCTTCGTGTCGCGGGACTTTCCGCTTCTCGAGGGTGGCAACGGCGCCGTGCTGCTTGCGGGACTCTCGCTGGCCGCCGACGTCGCGGTCAGCGAGGTCCTTGGTGGCGCGCCCGCGGTGCTCGATCAGATCCTCAACGCAATCGACGGAACTCTGGTTCTGGCCGCCGACGATTCAGGGACGGTCGCCGCGGCGGGCGCAATCCTGACCGGCGCGGGGGGCGCGAGCCTGGCGCCGGTTGCCCGGCAGACCCGCAGCCTGCCCACCACCGTGCGCGGTGAAGACGGAGTGCGACACGACTACGGTGACCCGCGCCTGCACCGTGAGATGGGGGTCAAGTCGACCGTCGCGAGGCTGGGCTTGACGGACGCGCAGACGGTCGCCGCCGTGGTCGGAGTCAAGGCCAGGGACCTCGGCGGCGACCTGGTGACGACCGGCGCGATCGAAGAACCCGTCTCCTCTGCGTCCGGCGTCATTCGCGCGCTCGCCAATCTCGTCGAGAATGGCCGGGGGGACGGCTTGGTGCTGGCGATCGAGCAGTCCAGCGTGACGGCAGCCGAGTTGACCGTCCCCGGAAACGCGCCGACGATCACCCGCAATGAGGTTCCTGCGCGGCAACTGCCCAGATTCCGCACCGCCGACGGCGTCGGCATCCCGATCTCGCTGCCCGCCTATGCCCGGGCATTCGAGCCGAAGTTGCGTTGGGAGGCTGCGGTATTCGAGGAGCGGCCCGGAATCGACACCGCACCGCAGTTCCCGCCGCGCGCCCGCGTCGACGAAGACGGCACTCTGGTCGACACGTATCGGCTCGAGCCGCTGCCGCGCAGCGGCACCATCTACACCCAGACCACGATCCAGATTCCCGTTCCCGATCTGCCGAGCCCGTACTCGATCGCCGTCGTGCAACTGGATGGCAGTCCCGTGCGGGTGCTGATGAAGGTCACCGGCGTGCCCGCGGGTGAGGCCACCATCGGTCAGGCCGGCTCGGTGGTTCTGCGCAAGATCGCCGACCGCGCAGGCGTCCCCGATTACGGGTACGCCTTCTACCCAGCTTCGTCCGAAGGGGTTCACGCATGAGAAGAGTGGCGATGGTCGGCGCGGGGATGACCCCTTTCGCCGAGCACTTCGACCTCGGCATCAAGGACTTGATCCCGATGGCGTACGCCGAGTGCGTCGCAGGAGTCGACAAGGGCATCAAGAAGTCCGACATCCAAGCCGCGTGGTTCGGCGAGCTGTCCACCACCGATGGGTTCCCATCCGGGATCTTGGCCGACACGCTCGACCTCACTGACATTCCGGTGACCCGCGTCGAGAATGCCTGCGCCACTGGCAATGACGCCATTCGCAACGGCACCCTGGCGATCGCGTCGGGAGCCTACGACGTGGTGCTCATCGTAGGCGCGGACAAGGTGCGCGAAACCGCGTCGAGCAGCACGTTCTGGGACTGGGCGGCGATGACGCGCGACAACGCGTGGGACTATCCGTTGGGTTTGGTGGCCCCTGCCAACTTCGCCTTGCACGTGAACCGGTATCTGCACGAGTCGCCTGCCACCAAGGAGCACATGGCGATGGTGGCCGTGAAGAACCACTTTCACGCACTGACTAATCCCAAAGCTCAACTGCGCTACGAGATCACCGTCGAGCAGGCGCTGGCCGCGCCGATGGTGGTTGACCCGTTCGGGCTCTATGACTGCACCCCGCAGAGCGACGGCGCGGCTGCGGTGATCCTGGTCTCCGAGGACGTGGTCGACCGCTATACCGACCGTCCCGTGTGGGTGCGCGGCGTCGGCCTCGGCATGGACCGGGTGATGCACCAGCACAAGACTGACATGACAACCTTTCCGCCCACGGTCAAGGCGGCCAAGGCAGCGATGACGATGGCAGGCGTGTCGCCAAGGGACATCGACGTCGCCGAGGTGCACGACTGTTTCACCGGTGTCGAGCTGATCAGCTATGAAGACCTCGGTTTCGCGGAGCGTTTCGAGGCGTACAAACTCGTCGAAGGACGTGAGCACTACGTAGGCGGCTCGATGCCTGTCAACCCGAGTGGCGGGCTCAAGGCAAAGGGTCACCCGCCCGGCGCCACCGGCGTGGCCCAGTGCTACGAACTGTTCAATCAACTTCGCGGTGAGGCCGAGAATCAGGTTGACGGGGCGCGAGTAGCCTTGGCACACAATATCGGTGGGCCGACCGCGGTGTCGGCGGTCACCATCCTTTCCATTGACAAGAACTGACGGGACACGACATGACGACTTCAGAAATCGCTACCCTCGCCGGTTACGAGGAATTCGCCCCATGGCTGCTGGTCGAGAAGCGCGGCAACGTGCACGTCGTCAGCATCAACCGGCCCGAAGCCCTCAACGCCGTGACCGAGGAGGTGCACCACGCGTTCGCCACCATCTGGCGCGTATTGGACGCCGATGACGACGTGCGCGCCGTGGTGACAACCGGTGTGGGCAAGGCATTCTCGGCGGGCGGCGACATGGTGATGTTCGGCCGACTGATCGAGGATCAAGTGGCACGGACGTTCCAGATCCATGAGGCTCGGACGGTCTTCCTCGAGGTGATCAACTTCCCGAAGCCGCTGGTGTCCGCCGTGAACGGGCCGGCCGTGGGGCTGGGCTGCTCGATCGCCCTGCTTTCCGACCTGCTGGTGATGGGGGAGAGCAGCTACCTGGCCGATCCGCACGTCGCGATCGGGCTGACCGCCGGCGACGGCGGCGCTGCGATGCTGCCCCTGTTGGTCGGCATGATGAAGGCCAAGGAGTTCGTTCTGCTCGGCGACCGGATCACCGCGCCGATCGCCGAGAAGCTCAACTTGGTGACGAAGGTGGTGAGCGACGATGCGGTCCTCGATGAGGCAGTGCAGCTCGGCGAGCGACTGGCGGCCCTTCCGCCGCAAGCACTTCGGTCGTCGAAGGTAGCGCTGAACATGCACCTGAGCCGCGCCGCGCAGGGAGTCCTCGAGTACGCGCTCGCCGAGGAGTTGGTGTCGTTCTCGACGCCTGAGTTCAAGGAACGGGTCGCCGCGTTCCGGTCGCGCTCCAAGAAGTGACTACGCGGTAGGGTCCGTGACGACCTTCTCGAGGGCGGCCCGCTCTTCGGAGGTCCAGGGTCGGCTGCCAGAACGATCCGCGTTGAGCACGACCTGAACGGTGCGAACCGTGGCGCACCGGTGCGTGGCGGTGCTGATCACGCTGATCGAGGTGAACGACGACGTGCCGATCTTCTCGACGGCAGACGAAACCTCCAGTCGATCCTCCAGGAGCACCGGGTGGTGGTAGTCGATTCCGTTGTGCACGACGACGATCGAGCTCCACGCTGCCGGAACGACGTTGTGCAACAGGCGATTCCGGGCTTCCTCCGCGTAGACCAGGAAGACGCTGTTGTTCACGTGTCCGGCCGGGTCGAGGTCGGTCCAACGGGGCTCGATCTGAAGCGGTGCGGTCATGAGATCTTCTTACGCGAGATCGCCTGCAAGGTCTAGCAATACCGCCGAGAGGTTCTTACCCCACCGGTCCAGTGCATAGCCCGACGCCGGGTAGCCGTTGGTGAGGAAGGCGAAGCTGACGCCGGTGACCGGGTCGCAGAACGACTGCTGGCACGGTGCGCCACCGTGGCCGAAGGTCTCGGGCGATCCCGTGGCGGGCATCCACCCTTGCTGCCACGATTCGCCGCGTACGGTGACGAACAACCCCATGGAGATCGGATGCTCGGTGCCGCCGTGCTCCAGCGGGCCGTAGGCAGGTTCGCGGTAGTGCTCCCGGCTGCCCTCGGCGACCGCCTCGCGCGACCACACGTCGGAGTGCAACATCCCCTGATAGTGCATCGCGACGTCTGCCGCGGTGGCGACGATGCTGTGCGAGGGTTCGCCGCGCTCGAGTACTTCGGCCGGATCGAGATACCACGGACCCCACGCGTCCAGTTCGTCGGCGGCATGGCCGAGCAGCACCATCGGCGCGACGTCGCCCTGCTCGTCGACCGGGACCGCGTCCTGCACCGTCAGTCCCAGCGGCGCGGCGATGCGCTGTGCCAGGTAGTCCGGCAACGACAGTCCGGTGACCGCCTCGACGATTTCCCAGATGACCCAACCCGATGAAGTGAGGGCGAATTGGAGGTGTCCGCGCGTCTCCGGGTCGGGCTGCCAGCGCGCCATCGCTTCGAGCCTCGACTCCCTCGAGCCCATGCGTCTGGCGCCGAGCGGCGCATACGCAAGCCCGGCGCGATGGGTCGCGACCTCCTCCAGGGTGATGCCGTCGCAGAAGCCGGGGATCCACGTGGACACCGGCGCGGTGATGTCGAGGTCGTGCTCGTCGACCACCTTCCACAGCACCCCAGCCACGAACGGCCTACTGACCGACTGAAGGCGATAGCGGGTGGTTGGTTCTGCGGCGCCGAACGTCTCGAATGCGACGAGTTCACCGCCGTGCCCGACCGCGACCTGGGCGCTGGGCAGTCGTCCCTCGGACACTTCCAGCGCCACCCGGTCGATCAGCATCGACAACTTGGACATGTTGAGAGTCAATGGATTTGAATCGGTACGCATTCGACCTCCGCGTCGTTGCAGGGATTGCTGACGGTTTGGCGAGCGTGCGGGCGACAGCATCGCGTCACGGGTGGTTTCGCCTTAGACCGTCACGGCGGGTGTCACGAAGCGGTCAATCATGGCCGTCTCGGCGTCACGGTCGGGAACCGGCCAGCACAACAGCGCAAGTGTCACTCGAGAAATAAGTTCACAGGCGATCGTGTCGTCGCGCGGAACGCCCGTCAGGTGCGCGACGGTGCCGGCGAATCTGGTGATCACGGCACTGTCAACGCTGCACGCGGCGGCAGTTCCGGCGAGAAGTGCCGCCAAAACGGAATCGGCGCGGATGGCGTTCAGCGACGTGATGATCACCGCCGCAATCCGCTCTTGGCCGTGTAGATGGTCCACCGCCCGGGCAACCGTTGCGGTCATGCGGGCAACCGCCTGGTTCAGAACAACGTCTCGAATCGCCTCCTTGCCCCCAACCCGTCGATAGACCGTGGCGCGCGAACACCCTGCGCGCAGCGCGACATCCTCCATGGGCACCCCATGAAAGCCGTTGGCGGCCACAGATTCCGTCGCCGCAATGTAGATCTGCTCCAGGAGTCCCGAACTCATTTCGAATGCCCTTGTCTCTGCCCGCCTCGCGGTCGACCGGGTAGATCATCTGGTCCCTCTCGGTCGGCGTTTGGTTTACACCGCGACCTTCGCAACTAGACGATGACCGCTCAACCGTTCCAATGTCCATTACGTTTTCCTATACGTGTATAGTAAAGCACGCGCCCCGATGGGGGAGGCGGTAGTTCGAGCGCAGTGCCATTCGTTGAGAAGTCCTTGACGGCTGTTCAGTTCAGCCGTTCATAGATGGTGGCGTTCGCGGTTCCGCCGCCTTCGCACATGGTTTGAAGCCCGTAACGTGCTCGGGTCCGGCGCAACTGGTTGATGAGAGTGGTCGCCAACCTCGCTCCAGAGCACCCAAGCGGGTGGCCCAGCGCGATTGCACCGCCAACAGGATTGAGGCGATCGATGGCTGCCCCGGTGGCCGCCTGCCAAGCCAGGGGCACGGGGGCGAACGCTTCGTTCACCTCGAAGAAGTCGATGTCGTGGATGCTCAGTCCGGACCGCTTCAACGCCAGGGCGGTCGCGGGGATCGGACCCGTCAACATCTTCACCGGGTCGTCGCCGGTGACCACGGCAGTGTGAACCCGGGCGATCGGTGTCAGCCCCAGTTCCGCAGCTGTCTCCGACGTCGTGATCAGGACGGCCGCGGCGCCGTCGGAGATCTGAGAAGCGTTGCCCGCGGTGATGCAACCGCCCTCCAGAAACGGCGTCTTCAATGTGGCGAGCTTTTCGACGGTCGAACCTCGACGAATGCCTTCGTCGGCGGTCACGATGCCGGAACCCGTTGTCACGGTGACGATTTCTTCATCGAAGAGGCCATCATCCTGGGCCGCTGCCGCCAGTTCGTGCGAACGGACCGCGTACTCGTCGACCTGACTGCGTGAAAGTGCATACTCGGTGGCGATCAGCTCTGCGCCGGCTCCCTGGTTGAAGTGCCCGTCGAACCCGGGCGCCCGCAGTGCGTCTGCGTAGCGACTGACGGCCGCACCACCCATGTCGCCGGTGCCCTCCGCCGCCAGTGACCCCATCGGGACCGCCGACATCATCTCGACTCCGCCGGCAATGACGACGTCAGCCTGTCCCGAGATGACCGTTGCCGCGGCGGTGGAGATGGCCTGCTGGGATGAGCCGCACTGGCGATCGATGGTGAATCCAGGCACCGATTCGGGCCAGCCCGCAGCGAGCACCGCCATCCGGCCGATGTTGCCCGACTGTTGACCCACGCTGAGCACGTTGCCCCAGTGAACGTCGTCCACCTGTTCAGGAGTCACGCCGGCGCGATCGATCAGGGCCTGAAGGACTGTGGCCGAGAGATCGACGGCATGAACGCCCGCCAATCCACCGTTGCGCTTTCCGATCGGTGTCCGTACCGCCGCGACGATCACTGCGTCCCGCATGTCATTTCCCTTCGTTGGTTCGTGCGCCGGTGCACGGAAGCGTTAGAAGCCGAGTTTGCGGCCGATGAGGTCGCGCATGATCTCGCTGGTGCCCCCGTAGATCCGCTGGATACGGGCATCGCGCCAGAGCCTGGCGATCTCGTACTCGTTGATGTAGCCGTA
>JAOPWT010000086.1 GCA_025965555.1 Mycobacterium sp. | reverse complement strand
CAGCGACACTGTGACCGGGAAGTGTTGGCCGACACCGCTACCGGGCCTGCTGCGATACCCGAACGGCAGGAAGGGCCCCACGACCAGGGTGCGTCGACGGCCTGCTTCGCGGGCGATGTGATCGGGTATCACCCAGTCGGTGCACACCGGAAGGTGAGGACCGTGCTGTTCGGTAGCCCCGATCGGGATCACGATGGGCGTGCCGGCGCGGGCAGCCGCGTCGATCTCCTTCCACGTCATCTCCTGAAAGACCAGTGGTGCAGCTGAATTGCTCATGGCGGACTCCTTGGGTGACGGCGGGACGGCGTGAACGGCGGCCCTTCAGGCGTGGTCGCGTTGAGGTCGCTCGGAGGCTGGGCGGAGTTCGTCGGTGCCGTCGCGCTCGGTGCGGCCATCCTGAAGCGGCGACCACTTCTTAGCCCCCAGCCAGCAGGCCAGCGCTACCACGATGAGGACGACTTCGGCGACGAGGTATTGCCTCTCCTGGGTGGCCAGCGCGATCGCCGTGAAGCCGACAACGATCAACGGTGGGAGCGGCCACAATGGCATCTTGTAGGGGCGTGGCTCGTTGGGCAGGCTGCGGCGACTCCACAGCGCAGCCAGCCCAATGCAGAAGTACACCGCGGCGATGACGGTCCCCGCGAAGATGATGAGGAAGTTCAGAGCCGACGTGAACACCAGGACCGCCGCCGGGACGGCCAAGACCATGATTCCGGCGCCGGGTGCCCGGAACCGATTGAGCCTTCCGAGGGCACGGTTTACGGGCGCGGGCCAGACGCCATCGCGGCCCGTGGTGTACACGCCGCGGCCGAAGTACATCAGCAGCGACAGCATCGCATTGAACAGGGCGATGATGACGCCGACGTCGATGATGATGCGGGCGTTGGAGCCCAGCGAGGCCTGTACCGAGTAGATGACCGGTGCCGGAGCATTGAAGAACTCTTTGAGGTCAGGGGCAGCGACGACCGCGGAGATCAGCGGGACCATGATCAGGACGCAGGCCAGCACCGCCGAAATGATGACCGCCCTGGCGATATTGCGTTCCCCGCCCTTGAGTTCCTCGGAGAAGCCGAGGGCCGCGTCGTACCCGTTGATGACGTTGAAGGCAGGCGCGAGCGTTGCAAGCATCACTGCGAAGCTGACCGCCACCAATTCACCGCCCGAGAACACCACGGGGTGGAAGGTGACTTCGCTCAGCGGTTGGTGCGGGTGCAGCAGTGCGGCGACGGTGATGATGCCCAGCACGACGCATTCGACGAGCACCATCGCCGCCGTCGCCCACGCGCCCACCTCCACCTTCGTCAGTGCGAGAGCAGTGGCCAGGGCCAGCAGCACGATCGCCACGACTGTGTCGGGCAGCGCCAGGCTGGGTATCAGGTCCTTGATGAAGGCGACCATGCCCAGGGCAATGCTGGCCGGGATCACGACGCCCTGGATGAGGTAGTTGAACATCGTGATCCAGGAGAACGGTTCGGGCAGTACCCGTCGGACCAGGGAGTACATTCCACCGGCGATCGGGAACATTCCGGCGAGTTCGGCCAAACACAGCGAAATCAGTACAACGATGACGGACAAGATTAGACCGGCGCCGACGGAAAACGTTCCACCGACCGCGAATACACCGGCGGACAGGAATAGCACCGCCATGGTGGGGGAGACGTCAGCCATGGCCAAGCCCACGACTTCGGGGATGTTCAGACGTCGTTCGAGCTGCTGGGAATAGCCGAGTTGTTCGAGGCGGGATTGAGGTTCGGGCGTGTCGATCGGTTCGCTCATGGTGTTCTCCTGGGTCGAGGGTGAGTTCGGCTACTGCGCGGATACGCCGATGGAGCCTGCCGGCACGCACGTGGTGCGGCCACCGTCGGCCGTAAGGTGTGTGCCGGTGATGTAGCTGGCACGGTGGGAGAGCAGGAACACGACTGCTTCACCGATCTCCGAGGGTTCGGCGATGCGTTGCATCGCGACGCTGGCCTCGTTGTCGGCGAATTCGGCTTCCGGGTCGGCGACCCCTTCGAATTCAGCCAGGAACATGGGGGTTTTCGTCGTACCTGGGCACACCGCATTGACACGGATTCCCCAGGACGCGAGTTCGGCTGCGGCGCTTCGAGTCATCGCAAGGATGGCGCCCTTGGTGGCGGTGTAGGCCACGTAGCCGGCCTGTCCCATGAGTGCCAGCTCGGAGGCGGTATTGACGATTGACCCCGTGCGGCGTGGTTGCATGAGCCGCGCGGCTTCTCGCAGAACGTAGAAGGAGCCAGCAAGATTGGTGCGGATCAACGTGTGCAACAGATCGTCTGTCGTCTCGGCCAGAGGTGACACCGCCGAGATTCCTGCGTTGTTGTGGACGGCGTCGATGGGGCCCAGTTCGTTTTCGATCCGCGCAAAGGCGGCGCTCACCGCGATGGAGTCACCGACATCGGCACCAACGGGTAAGACCTTGGTGCCGTACGCGCCAACCAGTTCGGCCGCGCCGGTGAGGTCGTCGTGCGGACGCGACAGCAGCGCAACGTCGGCTCCCTCTCGGGCAAGCGCCTGCGCAGTGGCGAGCCCAATCCCTGAGGCTGCTCCCGTCACAACGGCGACGCGGTTGGTCATCTCCGGCATATCAAGGTGTCCTTCTCTGACATGGGTTGCGCAACAGAATGATTGGGATTGGACGTGAGACGTTGGTCCGCGCCATCACGCGTGCTCCGCCGATCGGATCCAGTCGATCTGCGCCGAGAGGCCGCGCTCGAGCGTCCATTCCGGGGTGTAGCCGAAGTCGCGCGCCGAGGCGGAGAGGTCGAACTCGCCCTGGTGGTCCCATTGCGGCAGGAGGCCGGGGCCGATGTCGTAACGCGCCGCGGGCAGGAGCTCTTCGAGCAACCGCGCCGTGTCGGTGACGGTGAGACGACGCCCGCCCGAGACGTTGTAGACCGTCTGCGGCAAGGCAGCGGCCGTCGACGCCAGCCGTGCGGCAGTGGCGACGTCGGCGACGTAGACGAACTGGAAGGGATGATCGCCACCGACGTCTAGCTGGAACGTCTCACCGCGAATTCCGGCGCGGATCATGTCACCCAACAGGCTCGGCATCCACAGGCCGGGACCGTAGACCTCCGTCACCCGGAGAGACGCGACTTCCATGCCGTACAGAGAGGTGTAGACGGTTCCGAACAGTTCGCCGGCCACCTTTGTGACCCCGTAGGGAGTGGTGGGTTCGGGCTTGACGTCTTCGGTGACGACGGTGTCCAGATCGAGGTTGCCCATGGCGCATTCGGAGGAGAAGTTGACGATGCGGCGTACGCCGGTGGCGCGGGCGCATTCGTAGACCGCCAGGGTGCCTTCGGCATTGGCCGAGAACGTGGTCCATGGCAGGTCGATCGACACGCCAGGGTGACTCTGTCCGGCGGTATGAATGATGCGGTCGACGGCATGGGTGCGGATTGTCTCGGAAAGGCGTGGAATGTCGAACAATTCGCCCTGGACGAGAGTCAGACCGTTACGAGCGTCGACGGCGAAGTCCCGGTTGTAGCTGACGGTCGTCGTCCCCTCGCGGAGAAGTTGATCGATGAGGTGGCGCCCAACGAATCCACGGCCGCCGGTGACGAGGGTGCTCACTGCATGGCTCCCTTCACCACGTGGGGTACGCGACGGGATCGACGACGACTCGTTCGTGTTTGCGTCTGTCCACCGACGGATCAGCCAGGACGGCGTCGCGCAGTTCGCTGCCTGTCTTGAACTTGACGTCGCCTCGGTCCAGGATGATTTCGATCATCTTTCGCATGTTGCGTGCCCGGCCCGCCCGGCCCGACAGGAACGAGTGAGCGGTGAGCTGAAACAGGCCGCCGAACTCACGCAGACCGTCGAGTTCGGCGGTCCAGAGTGCCAGCGCCTTCTCCGGAGGCTCGATGACGTAGCCGAGATGGGGCGCGGGCAGATAGGCGTATTGCTCCCAGTCATCCAGTGACCAGTGCGGAGGCAGTTCGACCAGCGGTCCGCGGTTGGTTTCGATGATGTAGGGACGGTCGTCGTCCATCAGGCTGGTGTCGTAGGTGAGTCCGTGCTCCGCCGCGAGTTCGGCGCTGTCCCACGTCGCCGCCCACATGGGAGACCGGTAGCCGGACGGAGTGATGCCGAGAGCGTCGAGAGCCTCGAGTCCGCGTTCGAACTCCCACCGCTGTTCGGCCAGTGTCAGTTCAGTGGCCGGTCGGTGGCTGTAGCTGTGGTGACAGATGTCGTGGCCGCGGCTGGCGATGTCGGTGACCGCGTCGGGCCAACGCTCGGCGGAGAAGCCTGGGACGAAGAAGGTGGCCTTGATGTCGAACTCGTCGAGGATGCCCAGCAGACGCGGTAGTCCGCGGCGGGCGTCGAATGCTTGATGGGTCATCGCCATTGCGTTGTCGGCGTAACGGCGCCCCGCTGCGAGGACGGGCGTTTCGGCATCGACGGCGAAGGTCAGCATGGCGATGGCCGCAGCTCCGTCCCGCCAGGTGGGCGTGATCTCGGTCGGTCCGGTGCGGTGCGTGAGTTCCGCGGTCATGTGCGCTCCTGCGGGTTTAGCGGCGTCGGAACAGAATGCGTTGGCTGAGCGACGGCGGCAACGGACGATATGTCATGTGTTGGCCTCGGCTGGTGAGGCACAATGCCCCCCATGACGTCGATCGTGCGCGAGGTCTTGACCCATCCGGTCCTACAGCCGGCCGAGCCCGTCGTTCTTAGCGGGCATGCGCACCTGGACCACGTCGTTCGCTGGGTCCACACCGCCGACCTCTACGACATCGCCCCGCTGTTGCGTGGTGACGAAATCTTGCTGACCAACGGCGTCGGCTTGGTGAGGGTCGATCAGGCGGCTCGCCGACTCTATGTCCGCCAGTTGGCCGAAAGTGGTATCGCTGCACTGTTCTTCGAGGTGGGTCGATCGTTCGGGGCAGTACCACCCGAGATGGTGGCCGAGGCGTGTGACGTCGGGTTGCCCGTCGTCGGACTCCGGCCGCGGCTGCGGTTCACCGAAGTTGCCGAGGCCATCAACAGTGAACTCATCGACCGATCAGTCGCTCGGTTGCGTCACGCGGACGAAACATCTCGCGCGTTGTCGGAGGCGCTCGCCCGCGGCGCCACGCTGAATGAGCTCATGGAACAGGTGGCGGCGACGCTGGGCACCTGGGCTCGCCTCACCGACTATGCCGGCCGGGCCGTCGCCCTCGCGGGGTGCTCGGAGGACGGTCCCGGGGCCAGTTCCGAGGTTCCCGTGTTGGTGGACGGGACGGCATGGGGGCGCCTTGCGGTCGGTTCATCGGGGTCACCGGCGCTACTCGTCGATGCCGTGCTGGATCGGGCTCCGACCGTGCTTGGACTGTGCCTGAACCGTGAGCAGCGTGAAGTGGCGGGTTCGCTTCGAGCGCAACACATCCTGCTCGAGCAGTTGGTCGCCAATCAATCCGTCGACGCCTTCATCTTGGAGGCACGGCTGCGCGCGGCAGGGATCGCGGCGGTGGATGCGCAATATGTGTGCGTAGCAGTGGACCCACATCGGGTTACCTCGGCAGTGCAAGTCGTCGATGCTCTCGTCCGCCACACCGGACACGGGATCTTCGGCCTGGTGGACGGAACGTTGTTTGGGCTGCTGGCCAGTCCCGCGGGCGGCTCGTCCGATCTCGCTGGCTCCGTTGCCGGTGCGGCGGCGGCGGCCCTTGGTTCTCATTCGCGTTTGTGCGCGGCGGTGAGCCGGGTCGTCTACGACGTGAGTCAGCTTCCGCGAGCCATGGCCGATACCCGCGTCACCCTTGCCCTGGGGCAGGACCTGCACATGAAGGACGCGGTGACTGGTGTGCAGACTCTGGCGTTGGAGCGTCTTCTCGCCGCGCACGGCGATCGTGATGCGGTCCGCCAGTTCGTCGACGACCAGATCGGGATCCTGCTCGCTGCCGATGCAGCGAAGGGAAGCCAACTGCTGGTCACACTGGAGACGTTTGTCGCATGCGGTGGCAGCAAGGCCGAGGCCGCCAAACGCCTCCACATCCGGCGGCAATCCCTCTACTACCGACTCGAGCAGATCTCCAAGATGACTGCAGTCAACCTGGAGGACCCCCATCAATTGATGACGTTGGCGGTGGCGACGGCCGCTAGGGGGTTAGCTGCACGCGTCGGTCGATAATTGGGGTCATTGCAACATTGGGACCGTTGTGGAGGTTTCAACCGTCGTCGAACTTGACTCGCGCCATGCCCGCGCCGCGCTCGACGGCGATGACTTCCCCCGTGGCCCTAGTCATCACGTCGATGACGCGGTCGCCCATCTTCAATCGCGGCGGTGTCATTGGCTGTTGCCCCTTCCCGTTTGGAGTGATTGCCTGTCCGGCGCGCTACCAAGCGTCGGCCGTGTCAGCGATGTCCTGCTCGGCGTCGGCCAGCCCTTCGTGCGGGAAGGGGGCAGGATCTCGGGGCCCAAGCGGTCATCACGTCGTCGTCGGCGGCCGGAGGAAGAATCCCCGGCGAGCTAGGCGAGGAAGCCCGGAATCAGGCACCCCGGGGCGTCGACGAGCATCTTGAACCGCTCGGAGAAGAGGACGCGTAGGCGATCACTGGGCGCGAAAGCGCGGCTGCGAGGTGGGCGATCATGGGTGCCTCTCGGGCCCTGCGAGCGGGGGGAGCCTAGATCTGGTGCTCCAGGCGAGGCACGCTCCAACACCATTCTCTAGCTGAGGCTCGCTAAGCAACCCCCTTGGCGACCAGGCGTTCGATGTAGGCGAGC
>JAOPWT010000070.1 GCA_025965555.1 Mycobacterium sp. | reverse complement strand
CGATCGGGTGGACAGATCCCGGGAAGGGCACCCTCACGGGGCCAGACGATTCAGGAGTCACACCCAATCAGGACGGCGACACCGATCCTGTCAGCCAGCACCGGGCCAGCCGTGTAAAGACTTACAGGCGATTCATATCCCAGCTCAGGGATTGTTTTCGCCGGAAACCCAAGGGGTTCGAATCCCTTTCGGTCCCTTAACGCACCACGCTTAAGCGACGCCCCTCGCCGGGCTTTCTCGGGTCGGGTGGCAGGTCCGTCCAGAGTTGCTCTCCCGTGCGAATCGGCATCTCCTCAGCCGGAAGTCGATCGGTAAACAAAACTAGTGTCTCGCCTAGCTGCGTTGCCGCGGGCGTGACTATGCCGTGAAATTCGAGTTGGTGAGCCACGGCTGCGACGTTCTGACAGGCCCAATACGCGTCGCGGTCGCGCGTATTGGATTGCAGCTGCTGCATCGTCAATTCCGCCAGGATCCGATTAGTCGCTGAACGCAGGTCCAGAATCTGCGACACCGACACGTTGCACGTAACCAGAGCGCGTGGACTCAATTGCGGAGTTCCGTCGACAACCGGATCAACCAAGTGCCGATACGCCTCCACAACAACGGATTCCGTCGGGTGGCCGAGATAGAGCACCGGGAATCCATTCTCTCTGCCCCATCGTCCGTTCGCCGCTCGCCCATTCAGCGCCTCGTGAAGGAATCTGGCCGACACATGGCGCTGCCATGTGCCGTCGACGGTTACCGGCGTCGCTTCGGCGAGTCGTGCGGGCAGGGAGTCCACTTACCTACATTCCTCCTGCGACCCATTTCGCTTCATCGAGGACCTTTTCGAGGTTGCCGTCGATGAGCAGGTCGATTGGACGTTGCATATCGAGGTTTCGGTTTCGCGAGTGCAGCCAGATGTCAACGCCCTCCGGTGTGTACGAATCGCTGAGAAGGTCCACGATGCTGTGCAGATCCAGCAGCCGTTTCGCACTTTGTCCGCGAGGGGCGTTTTGTCCACTAGCCCAGTTCTGTACCGATCGGGCGCCGGTGCCGACAGCTTTGGCGAGTTCGGACTGTGTGATGCCAGAGCTGGTGACCTTCTCGACCACACGCATATAGGTCACTGAAGCTGCATCGTCCGCGCGCTTCGTCGCGGCACGTGATTGCCGCGAGGTTCTAGTGTCCCTCATCAGTTGAGTTGCTCTCCCACCTGCTCGTTGTGTGTCGCGTCATGTTGCTAGTCAAGTTTCGCACTAATTTTCCGATGATGTTGCCATCGAGAGTACTCGGAGGAGGTGAGTGATGGCCGAACTGCTGATCAGAGTGTCGTCTGCGGACGGAGCGCTGCTCCGAAGGGCGTTTGGTGCAGATCCACACCACAGCCGGTTGGCTCATCGCCCGGACCGCGTCGTCGTGGATGCGCATGTTCCCCTGCGAACCAGACAGATCTCTGCCACCGCTCGCGCGGCGGGGGTGGGTTATCTCATCGATCCACAGACCCATTTCTTTCAAGACGCTCAACCGGCGACGGATCGCTGGGCAAGCCTTCCCTTCGGACTTCCGCGGGCACTGACTCCCGAAGAGGCCGCTCGGCCGGAGTTCCTCAACGATCTGACCCACCGTGTGATCGAGTACCAGCTTCGCCACCAGGCAACCGCGATAATTCCTCCCTACGTGTACGTCGACCGCCCAGGTTCTGAGTGGATCGATGTGCAGGTCGCAATGTGGACAACCGCCCGGGAGTACCTCAACACCCTGTCCGTCGCCTTGCCTGTCATCGCCGTGACGGGACTCGGATGGCGGATGCTTCATCCGATCCATGGTGTCGAGGCACTTCGGCCTCTCAGCCGCGCGCTTGTCGACCTGGCGCCTCGCGAGGTAGCGCTGGCTGTATCGAAGGTCGATCAGGGCGTGCGCCCTGAGGAGCGCGCCACGGAACTCGTTTTGATGATCGAGCGATTGGCAAGTGACTATCCAGTCCTGTTATGGCAGCAGGGCAGGCTTGGCGAACTCGCCGTCGCAGCCGGCGCGCACGGATATGAGACCGGAGTCGGGTGGCGCGAACGCTGCGACTGGCCCCAGACGATGAGGGATCGACGGCAACCACCTGGGCCGGGCGGTACACCCCGCCCGGTGTATGTCGCACCCCTTGGGGGCAGCGTTGCCCGGCGATCCCTCGACGAGTTGCGTGCTCACCGCGACGTGTGGACGCGTCTCATCTGCACCGACCGCGAATGCTGCCCTGCCGGAGGCGCGGCCTTCATCGAACATGGTCCTGACCACACGGTCGTGCAACGCGCCAGTCGCCTAAAGGGCCTCGATGCCATCGACCGTCAGGTGTGGCGATGGCAGAATCTCGCTGAGCACGCAGAGCGCGGCTTGGATCTGGCGGCACGAATCAACAGATTGCAAGCCACTGGTTCGCTCACTCAACGCGTCAACACGGCGTCGCTGCAGGCGATCCTTGCCGTAAGCGACCGCAGGCGACGAGCGGTGCGTTCCAGCGGTATCGCTTAAGTCAGAGGGGGAGGGATCTCGCGTTCAGTCCGCCTCGCCGATCCGAACGAGACTCGGCCGCTTTGACAAGCGCCGGGAAGGTAAGCGGCCAGTCGACTTTTATTCGTCGATAATGGACCGGAATCTGCGGGAAATGTCCGGTGGATACAGGATCGCTTAAGCAACGAATTCCGTTGATGCACAAGATATATGGGTATCGATGATCTGCCCTCAAGAACCGCAGATCAAAAATCCGTTGGTCGTGGGTTCGAGCCCCACCCGCCCTACGTCAGAGGCTGTTTTTCAAGATCGCTTTGAGCGAGTCATCTTTTATTCATCGTTTATAGCGATGGCCCGGTCCAGCAAGTCCGCTACCTGCGTATGTATGCGGCCGCGGCTCATGTAGCGGTCCTGAGTCATGGATACGTTGGTGTGGCCCAGGTGGTCTGCGCCGATGCGGGCTGAGAGACCCTCGTCGTCGATCAGCGTCGCCAGGGACTTGCGGAAGCTGTGGGTGGTCACGCCCGGCACCCCGAGGTCGTCTCGGACAGCGCGCCACAGGGTGTTGAAATTGTTCGGGTCGCGCAGTGTGCCGGCCGTGGACGGGAAGATCACCGTCTGCTCACCGAAGTAGGGGAGGTGGCGGCGTTCGGTCAGCATGACGACTGCGAACCGAGGCAGTGGGAGCGTGCGGAGGCCTGCTTCGCTTTTGGTGGTGTCGTAGCGCTGCAGGCCCTGGCCTCGGGCCCGGGCTACCTTCCCCGTAACCGTCAGGGCCGGTCGGCTTCGACCTCGACGTCGGCGGCCTGCAGGTCGAAGTGGACCCGGTTCTTGACGGTCTTGTTCTCGGGAACCTTGTGAAACATCAGGAAGAGTCCGCGCTGGCCGTCGGTATCGGCGGCGATCGACGCGAAGTCCTCGGTGGCGCCGTCGTCGACGGTGCGGTATAGGGCCTGGGCCCAGAAGTTCGCGAGTCGGGCGGCGTCGAGGGCGTCGACGCTGATTCCTAGTACCGAGCTACTCGTATGCGACCGCCCTGTTCGATGATGGAGATGCGTCTCTTGAGCATCGGGATGGTCCTTGCCCTGGCTGGGATTCGGTTGCTGCGCTTTCGGGCGGTGACCGTGGTGTTCATCGCCGACCGCCGTCGATGGCCACGTCGGTACCGGTGATGTAGGACGCTCGGGGGGAGGCCAGGAAGCCGATGAGGTCGGCGACCTCCTGCGCTTCGCCGGCGCGACCCAGGACGGTGGTCTGCCCGATGGCATCGAACACTTCCCGTCCGGCTGCGTTGGTGTAGACCGGTCCTGGTGAGATGGAGTTGACGCGGACGCCGGCGGGTCCGTATTCGGCGGCCCAGGAACGGGCCAGGGAGGCCAATGCGGCTTTGGTGGCGCCGTAGGCGGCGGTGGTGGGCTGACCTACGCTGCCTGCGCGGCTGGCCAGGTTGATGATGACGCCGTGCCCGCGGGCCGCCATCTTCGGGGCCAGTACCGCCACCAGCAGGTAAGGGGCTTGCACGTTGGCGGCGAACAACGCAGCCAGTGTGTCGGCGGCCAGCTTTTCCGTCGGACCGAACCAGGCGAATCCGGCGTTGTTGACCAGGATGTCGACCTCGCCGGCCTCCGCGGCCAGCCGTAGCGCTTCCGCGGGTTCGCCGAGATCGGCGCCCACGAACCTGGCTGCGCCCCCGGCACTTTCGATTTCGGTGACCACCGCTGCACCGCGGACGGAGTCGCGGCCGTGCACGATGACCGTGGCCCCCTCTGCGGCCAGTTGCACCGCGGCAGTCTTGCCGATCCCCGACGTCGCGCCGGTGACCAGCGCGACCTTGCCTTCCAGATCCCGAACCACGGTGGGCGTTGTCATGACCACTCCCTCAAGTGTTTTATACCGGTCTGTCTAATCGACTGGGGCAACGCAAGCCCGTCGTCGAATATTCCGACCGCACCCGCACCACCGCGACGACTTCCCGGCTGCTCCGCGGTCCGCCGACAGTTCGGTGCAGCTTGTCGAAATGTCTTTCCCCGCACGCGTTACGGCGTGCGCGCGGCAGCATGAAAGGCCTCGAGTTCGCCGGGGATGTCGGGTCCGGCGGGTTGGTAGATGATCTCGGTGATGTCTTGGGCGGCGAGTTCTCTGACTCGACGACCGACGTCGCGGGCGGTGCCGGTCAGGGTGGTCGCGGTGATGGCCTTCCAGCTGCCCGCCGTCCAGGCGGCGGTGTCGGCGCGGTTGAGCGCGATGAGGTGTTGGTCGTGCACGGCGAAATGGCGATCCTGCGGCGGGGTTTGGTTGATGGTGTCGAGCCACACGTCGCCGGCCGGCAGTGTGGCGACGTCGCCGCCGAATTCGTAGGCGACGTGATACGCCAGTGCGTTTCCCGGCCCCGCGGCCGCGGCCACCCGTGGCGAGTCCAAGGGTTCATCGTCGGCCAGGACGGTGCCGTGTACGCCGAGCGCGGCCCAGTCAAACCGCGTGGCGAAGTGGGTTTGTCCGTTGACGGTGAACAGTCCGTCGGCCAGCTCGGTGGCGACGGCGAGGCCCCTGGGGCCCAGCGCCGAGATCAGGATCGGTACGTCGATGGGGCGCTGGGGTGCGTACCCGTCGGGGTGCATCATCTGCATCCGGTTGCCCTGCCACGCGACAGTCTTGCCAGCGAGCAGGGCGCGGAACGCGGCCACGTAGTCGCGCAGATATGACCAGGTGGCTGGTGGGCTGCCCAGCGCGCGGGCGCCGGCGAAGCCGGTGCCGAACGCGACGGCGACCCGACCGGGTGCCAGCGCCTCAAGTGCCGCGGTGGCCGATGCGTTGACCATGGGGTGGCGCAGGGTCGGCACGAGCACGCCCGGCCCCAAGCCGATCGTGGTGGTGCGTTGCGCTGCCAGCGCAAGCATCATCCATACGTCGGGGCTTTCGTGTGGTGTGTCGAACAGCCACGCACGGTCGTAACCGAGCTGTTCGGCGGCCACGATGTGCTCGGGGGAGTGCAATGAGGTGGCGAACTGGGCGGAGATCTTCATCGCGTCAGCCCAGTGTCTGGGATGGTGCCGCCGAATGCGGGTGCTCGCCCTTGGACTCGTCGGTGCGATCGGCGGTGCTTGTTGCGTGGCCCGCGATGGGCTCCAACACCATGATCGGGATGTCGCGACTGCCGGCAAGCCGGCGGTATTCGGGAAAGTGCGGCCAGAACCGCTCGGCGATCACCCAGTAGTGCCGCTTCTCGTCGCCGGTGATTTCGCGGGCTTGGAATTCGTTTGACGCTGGCGCCGTCCTGAAGTCGAACCTTCGGGTGGGCAACCAGATTGGCGTACCAGGACGGGTTGGTAAGTGACCCGCCTGCTGACGCCACCGCTACGTACCGGTCGCCGTCGACGATCCTCATCACCGGGTTCTTGCGGACCTTGCCCGATTTCGCGCCCACCGACGTCAGGATCACCACAGGTCGGCCTTCCAACGTTGCGCCCTCGACGCCGCCGCTGGCTTCATAGTCGGCCACCTGCGTGCGGACCCGTTCCGACGGGCTGGGTACGTACGGCCCGTCAAGGCCGATCTCGTGGTCGCAGTTGGTGTTCAGAGTCATCTCCTAGCTCCTGCTTGGTGTCGTCAGTGGTTGTCAGACCTGTGCAAAGCCGCCGTCGACGCTGAGCTCGGCACCGGCCACGAAGCTGCTGTCATCAGACGCCAAGAAAAGTGCGGCCGCCGCGATCTCTTCCGGGCGGCCCATCCGCTTCAGCGGTATCGCCGCGGCGAACGTCGCCCGGATCTGGTCGGCTTCCTCCGGCGAGCTGGCCTGGCCGTCCATGATGGGAGTGTCAATTGGCCCCGGGCTCAACGTGTTGAACCGGATACCCCGATCGTCGAACTCCCGGGTCCACGTCCGGACGTAGGAGCGCAATGCGGCCTTGGTGGCGCTGTAGGTGCTGTAGCCACTAATACCGACGTAACCCGCGACCGAGCCGACCAGAATGACCGAGCCGCCCTCGCGCATCAACGGCAGGGCCGTCTGGACCGTGAACAGGGCTGCCCGGGCGTTAAGGTCGAAGGTGAGGTCGAAGTTCTCCTCGGTGACCTTGCCCAGCTCCTCGGGCTCCACCCGACCCGAGTTCACCAGCAGAATGTCCAATCCACCTTTTTCCTCGAGGATCGTCGCAAACAGCGCATCCACATCTGCACTGTTCGTGCTGTCGACGGCGACCGTGGTCACGCCGTCGCCGATCAATGCCTTGGCCTTGTCCAACTCGCTTTGACGGCGTCCGGTGATGAACACGTGGGCGCCTTCTTCAACGAATCTCTGCGCGCTCGCCAGTCCGATACCGCTGCTGCCGCCGGTGATCACGGCGACCTTGCCATCCAGTCGTGCCATCAGTTCATCCTCATCTTCGTTGTGGTTGTTGCGGGAATCGTTAGGTGCGAGGGCATTTCGCGCAAATGGTGGGTGCCGGGTCAGACCTCGACCGGGAAGGCGGCGCCGAACATGGGTAACCCGCTGATGGACTCTTCTCGGGTCGCTTCATCTTGGATGACATCCCAGTGCTCGGCGAGCAGTCCGTCCTCGATCCGGACGATGTCCGCTGCTATCCAGTTGGCGGGCTGCCCGATATTGGTGAAGCGGCCGTGCAACATCACGTGGTCGCCGTTGGCGACGACCAACCCGTTCTCGTAACGCATGTCTGGCGGTGAGGCCTTCACCAGATCGAAGAGGCCCTCACGTCCCGGCGCGATGTGGGCGCTGTGCTGGATGTATTCGGGTGACCAAAACCGTTGTGCGCCGGCGTAGTCACGCCGGTTGAACAAGGTGTCGAACGCCTCCAGGACGAACGCCCGGTTGCGCTCCTCTGCTGCTGTCGCCATTATCGGCCTCCGTTCCATTCTTTAAACAGACCGGTACAAACAATAATTCCGACGAATACCGGTGTCAAGGTGTTGTGCCAGCCAGCGACGCGGCAGAAGTCCAAGGACAACCGGCTCGACGGGAATCCACGGCCGTACTCTTCAGACAACTCTGTCTGATACGCTGGCGGGATGGCCACGAGGACAGCGAAACGACCGTCGGCGCGGGAGCGACTCCTCGCCGCCGCGGACGAGCTGTTCTACCGCGACGGCGTGCATTCCACCGGAATCGACGCCGTCATCGAGAAGGCAGGCGTCGCCAAAGGATCGCTCTACTACATCTTCGGTGGGAAGGACGAACTGGTCGCCGCCTACTTGCGTGGGCGCCACGAAGCATTTCGCCAGAGCGTCGAGACGGCACAGGCCGGCATCGACGATCCGGCCGAGAAGATCCTGGCGATCTTCGATGCGCTCGGTGACTACGTATCGCTTCCGGAGTTCCGGGGCTGTCCCTTCGACAGCGCGGCCGCCGAAGCGCCGACGGGGCAGTGCCAGGTGCTGGCCATCAACGAGTACCGCGACTGGCTGCATCAGTCCTTGGTACAACTCGCCGTAGACACCGGGGTGCCCGACTCCCAGGCGCTGGCGGAGGCGCTCATCGTTCTGTACAACGGGGCGCTGGCGAGCGCGAACACGGCCTCGCCTTCGCGCGCCGCGGCGATGACAGCCAAACGCCTTGCACGGCTCACCCTGGCGGCAGCGAGAGCCTCCAGCTCGCACTGACTCCGGCATCATCGTGGCGCTACCCTTCGTCTTCTCGCGCGTTGCATTTAACTGCAGCGCAGTCATTCTCGGCATGAGTTTGGCAATCTGTCGGCGGCCTAGGAATCATTCATTGGGCTGGAGGCGCCCTGTTCGTCCACGACTTTGTTCAGCCGCGGAAATGGACCTCGCGTTCCTCGCGATGGCAATCGTCGTTTAGGAGTCCGCTGAGACCCCGGCCAGTTTGGCGACTTCTTGGCGTCGCGGACCCACCGGCCGCCAGCCTGGCCCTACGCACAGCCCGATCTACTCAGGTGTAGTCCGTTCCGGCGGGCGCCGTAGCGGCGCGCGATCGCCTTGTGCTGGGGGGTCATTGGCGTCTAAGCCGACTGCGCGGTGTCGTACGGCTGGTAGTCGGAGTAGTGGTAGTGGGTGCCGCCCCAGAACGCGTCGCGGTCATAGGGAGTCAACGGCCACCTGCATTTCCAGGGCGATTCAAGCGTGCCAATCATTGCCCATTTCGACATAGGTGTGCCCAGCCCGGTTGCACTCGACGCGCAGCTCCTTGCTTCGCTGGACGATCTGACGCCCAACGGCCCCTTTAAATTTGAAGAGCCGCAGTCTCCATCGGCGTGCACACCGCTGTTGCGTTGTTGTACAACGGCATCAGGCGGTGACTATCGCAGGAACAGGGCTGTCTTGCTGGTGCGCCTGACCGCTGCAACTGCTACCAGGATCAGGCCATTCACCAATAGAACCGCGGCGACG
>JAOPWT010000028.1 GCA_025965555.1 Mycobacterium sp. | reverse complement strand
CGATCGTATCGGTGGTCGCCCGCACGTCGTCTGTCCTGATCACCGGCGCCTGCCGACGGAGGATCTCGAGGTCGTTTCGTCCTGGCGCCCGTCGGGTAGGCGAAGAGCGAGGCGCTCAGTGCAGCGCGCCGACCCCCGCACTTCGACGGACGAGGTACCACATGCCGAAGAACATCTCCACCAATCAGGACGTCGTGGAGTTCCTGACCGACCAGCACGAGGCGATCAAGCGCCTCTTCGTCGCGACGCTCGACGCGGCCGACTCTGCGGCGCAAGAGAAGTCGTTCAACGAGCTGCGCACGATGCTCGCCGTCCACGAGACCGCCGAGGAGATGATGGTGCATCCGCGCGTGCGCCGGAAGGTCACCGACGGTCCGGAGATCGTGGCGGCCCGCCTGGCCGAGGAGCACGATTCCAAGGTCGCCCTCGCCGAGATCGAGAAGCTCGAGTTCGGCACCGCCGAGTTCAGCAAGGCCCTCATTCATCTGCAGGCCGCGGTCCTGCAGCACGCCGAGAACGAGGAGACCGAGGAGTTCACCCGCCTCGAAGACGAGTTGGACGCCGAGGAATTGAAGAAGCTGACCGCCGCGGTCGTGGCCGCCGAGCGAATCGCGCCGACGCATCCGCACGCCGGCGTCGAGTTGGCGGCCGCCAACTTCGTCGCAGGTCCGTTCGCCTCGCTGCTCGACCGGGCACGCGACGCATTCAAACGCTTCGCGGCCTGACATCCCGCACCGGTGACGAACCGGCCCCGCGTGTCGGTTGACGGGTGTCGACTCCTATCGTGGCTGGATGAGCAACGTTGCTGATTCTGACCGGGTCGCCGACCTGGCCAGAGGGGTAGTTCACGACCACGATCCGAAGTCGGTCCCCGTCCAGGAGTTCCTCGGCGCCTGCTACGACGCCGGACTGTCCTGGGTGCACTTCCCGGAAAGCCTTGGCGGACTTGGAGTGTCACGCGGAAACCAAGCGGTCGCGGACCGGATCCTCCAGGGTGCGGGCGGCCCAGTCCCGCTCGGACTGAACCCGATGGGCTACGGCATGGCAGCGCCGACGCTGCGCGAACACGCCCAGTCCGACGACCTCAAACGCTCCTGGCTGCGCCCCTTGGCCACCACCGAGGACATCTGGTGCCAACTGTTCTCCGAGCCGGGCGCGGGCTCCGACCTGGCCGGGCTGGCGACGTCTGCCGTGCGCGACGGCGACGACTGGGTGATCAACGGACAGAAGGTCTGGACCAGCCTCGCGCACCGGGCGCGGTGGGGACTGCTGCTGGCCCGCACCAATCCCGACGTGCCGAAGCACAAGGGTCTGACCTACTTCGTCATCGACATGCACGCCCCCGGTGTCGAGACCCGGCCGCTGCGTCAGCTCACCGGGCAGGCCGAGTTCAACGAGGTGTACTTCACCGACGCGCGCATCCCCGACGCGCATCGCCTCGGCGACGTCGGCAACGGCTGGGCCGTGGCGATGACCACGCTGATGAACGAGCGAAGCGCACTGGGCGGCAGCGGCAGCAGGCGCGGCGCGGGCACGATCTCCGAAGCCGTCGGACTCTGGGCGGCCAGGCCGGAGCGACAGACCCCCGTGCTGCGCGACCGGCTCACCCAGCTGTGGCTGCGGTCAGAGGCTCAGCGCCTGACCTCCGAGCGGACGCGGGCGTCGGCGACCGTCGGCGGACCGGGCCCGGAAGGCTCGATCGGCAAGCTGGTCGGCGCCGAGCTGAACCAGCACATCTACCAGTTCTGCATGGATCTGCTTGGGCCGGAAGGGATTCTGTACCACGGCTACGTGAAACCCGAAGGCGACCGCGAAGATGCCGACTGGCGAGGTCCGATCCAACAGCGCTACCTGCGCAGCCGCGCCAACACCATCGAAGGTGGGACGTCCGACGTGATGCGCAACATCCTCGGCGAGCGGGTCCTCGGCCTGCCAGGTGACCTACGTGCCGATGCGGGCATGCCGTGGAAGGAGATTCCTCGTGGTTGAGAAGCTCGCGGATCAAGGGCGCAATTCTGTTGAGTACGTGTTCACCGAGGAACAAGCCGAACTGCGCAAGGCGGTGCGAAAGTTCTGCGTCGAGAACTTCGACGAGCAGACGGTGCGCCGGCTCATGGAGTCCGACCCGCCCTTCGACCCGAAGTCGTGGACCCGGCTTGGCACCGAACTCGGCGTGCTCGGGCTCTCGGTGCCCGAGGTCGATGGGGGTGTGGGAGGCACGCTCGTCGACCAGGCCGTCGCGGTCGAGGAACTCGGCGCAGCACTCGCATGCGGGCCGTCGTTCGGCACGGTGTACCTCGCCATCCCGGCATTGGTGGCCGCTTCCGCAGGGGCGGTGCGAAATGAGGTGTTGGCCGAACTCGTCGAGGGGCGCCGGACCGCGGCGTTCGCCGTCCCCGACCGGGCGGGGGCCTTCGACGCGTCCGCGGTCGCGGTCACCGCGGCGGGTTCGGGTGACGCTTGGACCCTGGCCGGAACCGTGGGGCGCGTGGTCGACGCCGGCGCCGCCGACGACCTGCTCGTCGCAGCGGTCGGCAGGGACGGAGTGGGCCTGTACGCGGTCAACGCCGCAGGCCCCGGCGTAGCGCGAACGCCACTGCTCACCGTCGACATGACACGCCCGCAGGCCGGCGTGACGCTGTCCGACGCGCCCGCCCGACTGGTGGCCGGACCCGACGAGGCCGAGCGCGTCATCACCCACGCGCTGCAGGTCGGCTCGGCGCTGCTGGCGGTCGAACAGGTCGGCGCAGCGCAGCACATGCTGGACGTGGCGGTGCAGTACGCCAAGGACCGCTTGCAGTTCGGCAGGCCGATCGGGTCGTTCCAGGCCGTCAAGCACCGACTGGCCGACATGATGGTCGACCTCGAGCACGCCCGCTCGACGGCCTATCACGCGGTGTGGGCTCTGACGGACGGCTCGGACGACCCCGCGCTGGCGGCCAGCATCGCGCAGGCGACCTGCTCGGCCGCATTCAGCCGGATCGCCACCGATGCCATCCAGACCCTCGGCGGCATCGGCTTCA
>JAOPWT010000581.1 GCA_025965555.1 Mycobacterium sp. | reverse complement strand
ATCGTCTCGCTAGCCGCGGCCGAACAGCGACTTGCGCGGCCCGCGGATGTCGACCGAACCGCATACGCTGCGCCCGGTCAGGATGACGTGTGGCGAGCCCTCCGCGGGCGCATCTCTGCGATGGTCGCGCGCGCTGCCAACGACCACCTCGACGTCGTCGATAGACGCGCTCGCGCCCTCCGGCAGCCGGATGTCCACCGAGCCGAACTTCACGTCGAGTTCGATCACCACGATCGGCCCGGCGAACCGTGCCTTCGTGAGGTCGAGATCGATCGAACCCATCCGTCGCACCAGCGACAGTCGGGTCGGCACGATCCACTCGCCCTGACGCTTCAGCGATCCCAGCACGCCCCGGAGCTCGACCCGGTCGGTCGCCGTCGTGACGATCGCCCCAGGACCGGGCAGATCCTCCACCAGTGCGGCGAGCTCGGAGTGCAGCCGGGCCTGCGACACCGCACCCGACCGCTCCTCGAACTCGCCGATGTCGATCAGCCCGAGCGCCACCGCGTTGTGCAATCGGCGCAATGTGCCGTTGCGGTCGGCATCCGAGATGCGGAGCACTGCGGAACTTCCCGGGTCGCTTCGCTCCTGCCCTCCGGGGCGTCCCATGCCCACGTCAGAGCCGATACCCGAGTTGATGCTGGTCTTGATTGTTGTCACAGCCGACCGTCCCTTCCAGGGACCAGGCTACTCAGGCCAGGTAATCGGGAGGCAGTCCATTGAGCATGTTCTTGCACATCCGGACGGCGTACTCCGAACTGCCGCCGCCGACGATCAGGGCCGCGAAGGCGAGATCGCCCCGGTAGCCCGCGAACCAGGCGTGTGAGCCGCCGTCGAACTCGGCCTCACCCGTCTTGCCGCGAACGTCCCCGCTGCCGTTGAGATCCTTGGCGGTGCCGTTCGTCACGACGAGCTGCATCATCGGCCGCAGCCCGTCGATCATCTTCGGCGTGATGGTCGGAGCGTCACCGGACACCTCGGTGTGTCTGCCCTCGATCAGCTGGGGTACCGGCGTCTTGCCTGCGGCGACGGTCGCGGCCGCCAGCGCCATGCCGAACGGGCTGACCAGGACCCGGCCCTGGCCGAAGCCGTCCTCCGTGCGCTCGGTGAGATTCACCGTCGGGGGCACGGATCCGGTCACCGTCGTGATGCCGTCGACGACGTAGTCGGTCCCGATGCCGTACTGCGCGGCGGCGGTCGTCAGACCCCGTGGTGGCATCCGGCTCGCCAGCTCGGCGAACGTCGTGTTGCACGAGTTCGCGAAAGCGCGTGACATCGGCACCGTGCCGAGGTCGAATCCGCCGTAGTTGGGGATCGTCCGCTGCCCGATGTCGATGTGTCCTGGACAGCCGAGAAGCGTGTTGGGCGTGGCCATGTCGCGGTCGATCGCCGCGCCTGCGGTGATGATCTTGAACGTCGACCCCGGCGGGTAGAGACCCGTGGTGGCCGCGGGCCCGTCCGCATCGGCGGCGGTGTTCTGGGCGACGGCGAGGATTTCGCCGGTGGACGGCTTGATCGCCACGATCATGGCCTTCTTGCCGACCATGTCGACCGCATCCTGCGCGGCATCCTGGACGGACCGATCGAGGCTGATGGTCACCGAAGGTGCTGGCGCACCAGGGGTTTCGTCGAGCACGTCGACGTCGCCGCCGTTCTGGTTGACGCTGACCACACGCCAGCCCGCTTGACCGTCGAGCTCGTCGGAGACCGACTTCTTGACCTGGTTGATGATGTCGGGTGCGAAGCGGTCGTCGGTGGGCAGCAGCTCAGCGCGCGGGGTGATGACGACACCGGGCAGGCCACCGATCGCGGGTGCGACCGCATCGCGGTCGGCCTGGCGCAGCGTGATGAGGTCGAGGGGCTTCGCCGACGAGCTCGCCGTCTCGGCGAGTCGCTGAGCGTCCATCGTCGGGTCGAAGCGCCGCAGGGTGTCGGCGATGGCGGTGGCCGTCGGCATGAGGTCGCCGCCCGCGGCCTTCGCATCGAGCGCGTAGTTGTAGAGGAAGCCCGGCCGCAGCACGTCGCTGCCGCCGCGCTCGTTGACCGCCGCACGGGGCGGGGCGTCCGCGCGCAGCGCCAACGTCTGGTTCTCGCCGAGATTCGGATGCAATCCCGTTGCGCTCCAACGCACTTCCCAACGCCCCTCCTCGCGGACCATGTTGAGCTGACCGTCATAGGTCCAGGTGCGGTTCTTGGGAAGGTGCCACGTGTACCGGTAGGCGACGCTGCCGGTGTCCTCGGCGTACTTCGAACCGAGGATCTGCGCGTCGAGCTTGGTGGCCTGCAGGCCGGCCCACGCCTCGTTGAGGGTCGCCCTCGCGACGGTGGGTCGGTCACTCAGCTCGGCGGCGGCGCCGGTGTCCCCCTTGGCGAGCGCCGTGAAGAACGCCGTCGCCACCGGTTCTGGTCCGTTGGGTTTAGGGGTGCAGGCACTGAGCCCGCCGGCGGCCGCCACCAGGGCGAAGACCGTCAGGAGCCCCGTGACTCGTGATGCGGATGAGGTTTGTGTTGCCATTGGGGCTGATGTTAGAAGCGTCTGCACCGCAATGCGGGGAGGCGCACCGAGATCGGATCGTTATTCGGCGGGCGGGGGCCCCGCTTGCGCCGATCAGTCGAGCAGCACGGTCGCGAAGGTCCCCACCTGGGTGAACCCGATCCGTGCGTAGGTCGCACGAGCGACGGTGTTGTAGCCGTTCACGTAGAGACTCGCGGTGCGCCCACTGCGGACGACCGCGCGGGCCAGAGCGGCCGTCCCGGCGGCGCCGAGTCCCCTGCCTCGCCAATCGGGATGCACCCAGACGCCCTGTATCTGACCGACCGCCGGGGACTGCGAACCCACTTCCGCCTTGAATACCACCTGGCCGTGTTCGAAGCGGGCCCAGGCTCGGCCCGCGGTGATCAGCCCAGCGACCCGACGTCGGTAACCGCGGCCGCCGTCCCCGACTCGCGGATCGACGCCCACCTCCCCAATGAACATGTCGACGGCCGCCACCAGGTAGGCGTCGAGCTCTTCGATGCGCACCGGACGCACGTCGGGGTCGATCGGACATTGGGGTGCGCTGGCGAGTGCCATCAAGGGCTGCTGATCCCGCACGTCGCGCGCCGGGCCCCACGACCCTTCGAGCCGTTGCCACATGGGCATGACCAGTTCGGTGCGCCCGACCAACGACGAACACCTACGAGGGGTGCTCATCGCCTTGTCCGCGAATGCCGTCAGGTCACCGACCTCACCGCGCAGCGGGATCAGATTCGCGCCGGCAAAGCACAGCGAATCACTGGGCCTGCGTCGGGTCCACATCTCGCCGCCGATCGCCGTCGGGTCGATGCCGTGGTCGGCCACCCGCGAAGCGACCATGCACGAACCGACGGGATCCTCGTCGAGGACGCGACGCACCATGGCGACATCACGCACCACTGTGACGCGTCGTTCGTCGGCGAGACGAAACAGTGGAGGAGCGGACATCGGGGTCCTTCTAGAGCGATCTTCTTTTTTTCTACGACGACGTTTTTTTCACGAGCAGCGGCGGTGACCCCGCTCACAGGCTCATGCTCAGCTTACGGTCACAACCGGTGCACCGCTGACATCATCCAACCCGCGTTCTTGGGCAATCTTCATCGCTTCTTCGATGAGCGTCTCGACGATCATCTGCTCGGGCACCGTCTTGATCACCTCTCCGCGCACGAAGATTTGACCCTTGCCGTTGCCGGACGCGACGCCGAGGTCGGCCTCGCGCGCCTCGCCGGGGCCGTTGACGACGCAACCCATCACCGCGACGCGGAGCGGCACGTCCATTCCCTCCAGCCCGGCCGACACCTCGTTCGCCAACGTGTAGACGTCGACCTGGGCCCGCCCGCAGGACGGACAAGACACGATCTCCAGCCCGCGCGGCCGAAGGTTGAGCGACTCCAGGATCTGGTTGCCGACCTTGATCTCCTCCACCGGTGGCGCCGACAGCGAGACTCGGATGGTGTCGCCGATGCCCTTGGACAGCAGCGCCCCGAAGGCGACGGCCGACTTGATGGTGCCCTGGAACGCCGGACCGGCCTCGGTGACGCCGAGGTGCAGCGGGTAGTCGCACTGAGCGGCCAGCAACTCGTAGGCCGCGACCATGACCACGGGATCGTTGTGCTTGACGCTGATCTTGATGTCTCCGAAGCCGTGCTCCTCGAACAGCGACGCCTCCCAGAGCGCCGACTCGACCAGCGCCTCCGGCGTGGCCTTGCCGTAC
>JAOPWT010000573.1 GCA_025965555.1 Mycobacterium sp. | reverse complement strand
CCGCCGCCTTCGCCAAGGAGGGCGCCGACGTCGCCATCGCCTATCTCAGCGAGGACGACGACGCCGCACACACGGTCGGCCTCGTCGAACGCGAAGGCCGACGTGCAGTGGCGCTACCGGGTGACCTCGCCGACGCGAAGCACTGCAGGCAGGTGGTCGACGACGCGGCCAAGGCTCTCGGCGGCCTCGATCTCCTGGTCAACAACGTCGCCTTCCAGAATCCCGTCAATGACTTCGCGCAGATCTCCGACCTGCAGTGGCGCCGTACCTTCGCCGTCAACGTCGACAGCTTCTTTCACGTCACCAAGGCGGCGCTGACGCACCTGCCGCGCGGCTCCTCGATCGTCAACACCGCGTCGATCAACGGGCTTCGCGGCAACAAGACGCTCATCGACTACTCCGCCACCAAGGGCGCAGTCATCGCGCTCACCTATTCGTTGGCACAGGCGCTGCAGGATCGTGGCATCAGGGTCAATTGCGTTGCGCCGGGGCCTGTCTGGACACCGCTGATACCAGCAACGATGCCACCCGAGAAAGTCGAGTCCTTCGGTGAGCAAGTGCCGATGGGCCGACCGGCGCAACCCGACGAGATCGCGCCGTCCTACGTGTTCTTCGCGGCGAGCCGGTTGTCGTCCTACTACAGCGGCGAGGTGTTGGCGCCGATCGGCGGGGAAACCCTGCCGGGCTGAGTCAGCTGCGACGCTCGACCTCGACGATCAGTGGCCGGTGATCGGAGATCGCCAGCCTAGGGGCCTTGGCGCCGGTCGCCACCAGTCCCGGATCGTCGGTCATCAGGTGATCGAGCTGCTGGCGGGGGACGTCGGCGGGAAAGGTCGACGCCGTGGCCAGCGCCCGCATCCCCGAGCACCGCGCGACCGCCTCGGGGGCAAGGTTGAGATCGCCTGCCAGCACGTGCGGGCCCGGTAGTCCGCGCAGATCGCGGACCAGCCGCCGCAGTTGTCGACGGTTCCACCCCGGCACGAAGGACAGATGGGTGTTGGCGATAGTGAGGGGGCCGAGCGGTGTCTCGAAGCGTCCGATCACCGCCGCGCGGGGTTCTTCGTCGACGACGACGATGCGATCGGGTCCGCGAAGGTACATCGGGAACTTGACCGGGATCCGCGGAAGCCGCACCACCTGCCAGGAGGTGGCGGGAAACCTGGACAGCAGCGAGATGCCGTACGCCGCGGCGCCCGGCTGTTCGCGGCCCGTCGCGGCGCTCCACGTCGCACCGGGGGTGCCTGCGATCGCCGCGACGAATCGCTGGCTGACGGCTCCCATCGCCTCGGCCGCCGCCGCGGTCAGATCGATCATGCCGGAGCGCTCCTGCTCCAGGTCCACCTCCTGCAGCGCCAACACGTCGGCATCGATGGCCCGCACGCAGTCCTGCAGCCGGCCCACGTCCACCCCGTCGCCGACCGTTCTCCCGTGCAGGATGTTGAATGTCGCGAGCCGCATGGGGTACTAGATACCCAACATGCCCGCGCACCAAGACGACCTCCGCCATGCGCTGAAGCTTGCCGCCGCCGCGCTGAAGGCCGAAGGCCCGGACTTCGCCCTGGCGGGCAGCTACGCGCTGTGGGTGCACGGGGCACCCGAACCCGTTCACGACGTGGACCTCGTCGTGGCCGAGAAGGATGCAGAGGCCGCCGCCGCCGCCCTCGCCGAGGCCGGGTTCACCGTCGAGCGCACGCCGGAGGATTGGTTGTTCAAGGCGTCGATGGCGGGTGCCGTCGTCGACGTACTGCACTGCGTCAACGGGGTGACGGTCGGCGCGGACCTCATCAGCGACGCGGCTCGCTACGAGGTGCTCGCCATCTCCATGCCGGTGCTCTCACCAACGGTGGTGATCTGCCAGAAACTCAAGTCGCTGAACGAGCATCACTGTGACTTCGCCGCCCTGCTACCAGCGACGCGGGCCGTCAGGGAGCAGGTCGACTGGTCCCGCGTGCGCGCCGAGACCGCGGAGAACGCGTTCGCCGCGGCGTTCCTCTTCCTCGCCGATCGGTTGGCCATCGTTCCCGGATCTGGAATAAACGGTAAATAACTGGTCTTGACCTTGGGTGACCGTTACTCGTACTCGTCCCTCAAGGAGACCGGCATGACTCGACCCACCCGGATAGGCGTCCAACTCTGGCCCGGCGGCGCGCCCGACTACCGCAGCTGGCGCGAAGCCGTCCTGCGCGCCGAGAACATCGGCGTGGACGTCATCTTCGGTTACGACCACTTCCACGCGCCTGCGTTCGAGGGCATCGTGGACGCCATGCCGGTGCTGTCCGAGGTCCAGCCGGACATCCCGAACTTCGAGGGCTGGACCGCGTTGGCATCGTGGGGAGAGATCACGTCGCGGGCCGAGATCGGCTTGCTCGTCACCGGCATCGGTTACCGCAACCCCGACCTCCTCGCGGACATGGCACGCACCGTCGACCACATCAGCGGCGGCCGGCTCATCCTCGGTCTCGGCGCTGGATGGTACGAAAAGGACTACACCACATACGGTTACGACTTCGGCACGGTGAAGTCGCGCTTCGACCTCTTCGACGAGAGCCTCGAGCGCATCGAACGCAGGTTGACCGAACTCAATCCGCCACCAGTGCGCGACATCCCGATCCTCATCGGAGGCTCGGGCATCAAGCGCACGCTGCCCGCGGTGGCCAAGCACGCCGACCTCTGGCACAGCTTCCTGCCCGTCGAGAAGTTCCGCCAGGCCAGCGACGTCGTGCGAGAGTTGGCCGAGGCCAACGGGCGTCGCGATGCGGACATCGAGCGCTCGTCGGTCTGGGAGGACGTCTCCGGCGCCGACGCCTATCGCGACGCCGGCGTCAGCCTGTTCACCACCGAGATCCATCCGGACGCCGACGGCTACGACTTCAGTACCGTCGAGCAGATGGTGAAGTGGCGCGATGCCTGAGACCACCGAGACGACGGTGCCGATCAGGCGCGTCACCGTCAGCACCGAACGGCCCTTCGACGACGTGGTGGCGGCGGTCTACCCGGGGCTGGGACGCGTGCCGGACTTCCGTGGGCTTGTCGAGCAGTGGAGCACCGCCCGCGACGCCGAGGAGTTCGAGGCGATCGTCGGTGCGGTGAGCGGCAGCAGCGGCCTGATCGAGTTTTTGAGCCTCGACCTCGGCGCGGCCCTGACCATCCGCGACCCGGCGCGGAGCCGTCGCCTGCTGCGGATCATCGCAGGCAACCCCGTCACGATGAGCAAGATGGCCGCCACCGTCATCGACGCTGGCTCATATGCGCCGATCACCATCCTGATCGCCGAGCGGACCGAAGGCACGACGCTGTCGTACGACCGCATCGCCAGCGCCATCGCGCCCTACGCGAGCCAGGAGGCGTCGGCCGTCGCCACTGCACTCGACGACGCGGTGGTGACACTGCTGCAGGCCGCCGCGCGCTGACACCGTCAGCAAAACGTCCCGGCGGATCAGCAGAGGCCACGCCTAGGGTGGGTAGGCGTGAAGTCTGCCCGCCGCGACGTGATCGCGGCCATCGTGGCGGCCTTGCTGGTCGCCGCGGCGTTCGCGGTCCCTCATCTCGGCCTCGGCATCGTCACCCCTTTGATCAACAGCACGCCGCGGCAGATCGAGATGTATGCCGCCGCGGCGCCGATCTTCGGGTGGTGGAAGGCCCACGTGGGCTGGGGCACCGTCCCGGCCGTCGTGATCGGCATCGGTACCGCGCTATGGGGTCCGACGATGGCCCAGCGCCTGCCCTGGCGCGCCGTGCCGTGGGTGACGTGGGCGACGTCGTGCGCGTGGGCCTTCGCCCTGGCGATGATCGACGGCTGGCAGCGCGGCTTCGCACACCGCCTTGCGACGCCCAACGAATATCTGCGCCAGGTGCCGTCGATCACCGACATTCCCTACGCGCTTCGGTCCTTCTCCTCGAGAATCCTTGACTTCCAGCCCGATTCGTGGATCACGCACATCTCGGGCCATCCGCCCGGCGCCCTGCTGACCTTCGTGTGGCTCGACCGCATCGGCCTCGGCGGCGGAGTATGGGCGGCCGTGCTGTGCCTGCTGGTCGGCTCTAGCGCCGCCGCGGCGATCGTCGTTGCGGCGCGGGCGCTGTCCGGTGACCAACTCGCGCGGCGCGCGGCGCCGTTCGTCGCGGTGGCGCCGACCGCCATCTGGATCGCGGTGTCGGCCGACGGATACTTCGCCGGGGTGGCGGCCTGGGGCATCGCGCTGCTGGCTCTCGCCGTCCGTGGGACGGTGCGCCTTCCGATCCTGGCGGGCGCCTGCGCCGGGCTGCTGCTGGGGTGGGGCATCTTCCTCAACTACGGTCTCGGCCTCATCGCCCTGCCTGCCGCGGCGGTGCTGATCGCCGCCAAGGACGTCCGCTCCGCGTTGCGCGGCTTCCTGCCTGCCGTGGTCGCCGCATCGTGCGTCGTTGGGGTCTTCGCAGTCGCCGGGTTCTGGTGGTTCGACGGTTACACCCTGGTGCAGCAACGCTATTGGCAGGGCATCGCCAAGGACCGGCCGTTTCAGTACTGGGCGTGGGCCAACTTCGCGTCGGTGGTGTGTGCCGCCGGACTGGGCAGTGTGGCGGGGGTGTTCCGCGCGTTCGACGTCAAGATGATCAAGGAGCGCTCCGGCTTCTACCTGGTGATCCTGGCCGCGCTGCTGGCCATCGTCTGCGCGGACCTGAGCATGCTGAGCAAGGCCGAGGTCGAACGTATCTGGTTGCCGTACACCGTCTGGCTGACCGCCGCCGGCGCGCTACTGCCCCCTCGCTCACATCGATGGTGGTTGGGGCTCAACGTGATCGGTGCCCTAGTGCTCAACCACGTGATCCTGACGAACTGGTAGCCCCAAAGGTACGTTCTCAGGCGGCGGCCAGACTTGCCAGCACCCTGTTGCCGACCGGCATGACGGCGGCGACCACCAGCCCGACGTCCTCGGCGAGGTGCTTGGCACAGTCGATGCCCACCGACGCCCAACGGAACCAGGGCCCAACGGTCTTCGACGATTCGAGACGGACCCACCGGGACTGAACCCCGCAGATGCTCGGGTCGAATTCGACGACGCAGCGCCCGCCGGTGCGCATCAGCTCACCGGCGCGCCGGAGCACGCGAGTGGGGTCACCGCCGAGGCCGACGTTGCCGTCGGCCAGCAGCACGGTCCCCCATCGGCCGGTCCCGGGCAGCCGCTCGAAGACGTCGCGTCGCAGCGCCGGGGCACCACTGCGACGGGCCAGTTCGACGGCGGTCTGGGACTGATCGACGCCCAGCGCGGGGATGCCGAGCTTGGTCAGATGCGCGACGAACCGTCCAGGGCCACAACCCAAGTCGATCGTCGGCCCGTTGCACAGCCCCAGTACCGCCTGGTCGAACGCCTTGTCCACGCGTCGGTTGCCGAGAATCCAGCTGCGCACGGGCAGGCCCTGCACGCTGCCGTCGTCGTAGCGAATCCAACATCGCTCGCCGGTCAACGCCTTGTCATACAGGTTACCCAGCACGTCCCACCTCCACCGCCAGGGTCACCTGGCGAAATCGACTGTCCGGCATGCACGCCCGGCGAACGACTTCGACGTCGTCGACGGTGTCGACATCGACCAACTCGGATACCAACCCCACGTCCAAACCCGTGTCACGAAGGGCGGCAAGCGTTACGGCGCCGGTCGCCGAGGTGGACATCGGCACGTCGCGCAGGCACTCCGCGGCCCGCGGGTCATGAAGGCCAAGGACCCACCATCCGCCGTCACGGGCCATGCCGAGCACGGCGTCGGCCGACTGAAGGGCCGTCGCGCACTCGACGAGCAGATCGGCGGTGACCTGCGGGGTGTCCATGCCGATCTGCACGACGGGAAGGCCACCGGCAGCGGTTGCGGCATCCGCATGCGCGTTGGCCAACCGGTCGGCGAAACCGTCACCGCGCTGCTCGATCACGGTGAAATCCGCAAGGCGGGTGCGGATCTCGGCGCTGCGGCTGGCGGCGGAAAGGTCGCCGGTCATGGCGACGATGCGGGCAGCGACCGGAGCCGCCACGACAGCGTCGAGGGTGTCCAGCAGCGCAGCGGCCGCAATGTCAGCAGCCGCCGCGTTGCCCATGTTCGCCGCCAGGCGGGTCTTCGCCAGGCCCGGTACCGGCGCCTTGGCGACCACCAGCACCGCCACCCGAGGGTCCGATGTCAAGAAATCACCCGCCAAAAGTCCACGATCGCAACGAAACTCCCTCGTACCGAGCCGCTCACCTTCGACTTCCCGCCGGTGCGGGATCCGTAGGCGATGTCGTGCTCAGCGATGACCCAGCCCGCAGCAGCCGCCCGGACCAGCAGTTCGAGCGGATACCCCGATCTGCGGTCGGCTACCCCAAGGCCGACGAATGCGTCCCGGTGAGCTACCCGCATGGGCGCGATGTCGTGGACCGGGATGCCGTGTCTGCGGCGCAATCGCCAGCAAACCACCTGGTTGCCGAGCCTCGCGTGCCACGGCCAGCTGACGCCCGGCCGGGGCCGCCGCCTGCCGACCGCCATGTCGACGCCGTGGTCGAGGTCGTCGACCAGCTTCGGGAGTTCGCGGGGATCCATCGACCCGTCCCCGTCGAGCACCGCCACGATCGGCGTCGACGCCGCGACGATGCCCGCATGGACGGCGGCCCCGTACCCCGGCTGGGGCTCCTCGACGACCGTCGCCCCGCACCGACGTGCCACCTCGGCGGTGCCGTCGGTGCTGTTGTTGTCGACCACCAGCGCCTGGTACCCGGCGGGGACCAGCGCGAGCACCCCTGGCAGTGACTCAGCCTCGTTCAAACAGGGCATCACCACCGTCACCCGAGAAGGCTCCACCGCTCAAAGGCTAGTCACACCGACCGCCTCGCCGCTCGGGCAACGCTGACGATTCGGTGACGTCGGCGCAGGTAAGGGGCTATCCCCCGCTAGTCTGAGACGTTGTGACCCGAGTGCTGATCGCCGACGACGACAACGTCGTCCGAGACGTCGTGCGCCGGTACCTCGAGCGCGACGGGCTCGACGTCTCACTCGCGCGCGACGGCAACCAGGCCCTGCGGTTGCTGGGATCCGAGCAGATCGACGTCGCCGTGCTCGACGTGATGATGCCGGGGCCCGATGGTCTTGCCCTGTGCCGTGTCCTTCGCGAACGCGGCGGCTACGCGGTACCGGTCATCCTGCTGACGGCGCTCGGGGAGGAAGACGACCGCATCGCGGGTCTCGAGGCCGGTGCCGACGACTACCTCGTCAAACCGTTCAGTCCGCGCGAGTTGGCGCTGCGGGTCCGATCGGTGCTGCGCCGCACGCCTGCGGCAACTGGCACCACCCCAGTCGTCGTGACGGTCGGTGACATGACGGTCTCGGCCGCCGCCAGGTCGGCGACCATCAAGGGCCAACCCATCAGTCTGACCAACCGCGAGTTCGACCTCCTGCTGTTCTTCCTGACCCACACCGGCGTGGTCTTCACTCGCGAGGAGCTGCTGAAGTTGGTGTGGCAGTGGGACTTTGGTGACCTCTCGACCGTCACCGTACATGTCAAGCGGCTGCGGTCGAAGCTGGGCGACGAGCACCGGGTGCAGA
>JAOPWT010000556.1 GCA_025965555.1 Mycobacterium sp. | reverse complement strand
GAACCAGCCACCTGCGGCACGGTCCCGGCCGCAGGTGGGATGCCGCCTGCGGGCTGCCCACCGATCGCGGGCTGATTGCGCAGATACGACTCCTTCTCGAGCCACGTGACCTCGGAGTTGAAGCCGTGGCCGCGCCCCCACTCGGCGAGCTTCGCCGCGACGCTGTCGGTGCCGGGAACGCGCAGCGCATCGACGACGCACCCCCCGACGGCCAGCGCCACCACCGTCACCGTCGCGAGGACGACGCGTAGCCAGCGCCGACGCCTTGGCATGCGGTGCGAGGGGGGCTTCGGGCCACGCGGCGGGTCGTCGCGCTCGAGCACGGTGACCACCAGCACGCGCCCCCTCACATCGGCCGCCCGCCGGCCGTTCCTGGGACGAGGTTGCCAGGGTTACCTGCTAATTCGCTGACGAAGCGGTGTGAGCGACGAACTCCGCGACGATGCGGCCCAGTTCCTGGCCCCGCTGCTCCTGGACGAAGTGACCTGCGCCGGTGATGGTCACGTGATTCTGGCCGCGCGCGCCGGGCACACGCCGCTGGAAGACACCTTCCCAGCCGCGGGTCGCGGGATCCCCATCGGAATACGCGGTGAGGAACGGCTTCCGCCAGCGCTCCAGCACCGCCATGGTGGCGCGCCCGATGGCCGCGCCGGGGTCGTTGCGCGTGAGCGGGATGAGTGCGATGAGTTGCCGTAGCCCCGCCTTGTAGGACCGGTCGGGGAACGGAGCGTCGTACGCGGCCAGCACGTCCTTGGGCAGTGGACCCGCGACCGCTTCGAGAAAGAAGCTGGGCACGATGTCCGGCGACCGTTGGTAGAACAGGACGTAGTCGAGGAGTGTCTCCTCCAACAGCATTCGGCTGTCGCTCACCCCGTGGTGGGCCCACGTCAGCTCGCCGTCCAGCGCGGGGTCGCACGTGTGCAGGATGGTGTTGGTGGCGACGATGCGAGCGAAGCGGTCCTCGTCGCGGGCCAGCACGCTCAGCCCGAACGGTCCGCCCCAGTCCTGCGCGACGAGGGTGACGTCGCGCAAGTCCAGGCCCGCGACGAGACCGTGTAGCCAGCCGACGTGGCGCGCGAACGTGTAATCAGTTGGCTCCGTGAGCTTGTCGGAGCGACCGTAACCGATGTTGTCGGGCGCGACGACGCGAAATCCGGCGTCGGCGAGCACACCGATCGTCCGCCGGTACACGTACGACCAGGTGGGTTGACCGTGCATCAGCAGGACGACCGGCCCATCCGTGGGTCCGGCATCCACGTAATGCATTCGCAGAGAGTCGATTCCCTTCGTCTGCACCTGAACGTAGTTCGGCGGGAACGGGTAGTCCGGCAGTCCGTCGAACCGTTCGTCGGGTGTTCTCAGGACGCCCATCAGGACTCGCCTTCGTCGAGATGGGCGTCGACCGTCTTGGGGTTGACGAACGTGGCCGTTGCTCGCTGCCGCCGGAGCTGCACCGTCCTGGCGGCGGCCGACTCGAACCGCTGGATCCCGGTGAACGCCACCTAGCGAATCATTGCACCGGCTGATGATCGACGCGCACGGAACGCGCCCGAATGTGAGACGCGAATTGTCGGTTTCGCGTGATACTGATGGCACGACCGACGAACTCGCACATGCCGATTCCGCTGTCATCCGACCAGAGGACCACCGATGACGTACGACACCAGGCCCGGAGTCCCGTACGGTGCACAACCCAACCCCACACCGGTTTCGCGCCGTCCACCTCGCAACCCGTATGGCGGCACGCCGCGGCCGCGTGAGTGTCGACGGCCGGGCTAGCTCCCGCTATCCGCGGTCGACGCTCACCGCGGAGGTGTCGCTCTCCCCGGTCGTCTGAGAGCGGTCCGCCGAAGGACATCTCGGCACGCAGCCCACGAGCCTTGGCGAAGTTGGCCGCCGTGGGCGGCAAGAGCCTCGTCGAGCAGCGAGCTCACTCGGCGAGCTGCGGATAGATGCCGAGCACGCCCTGTGCCAAGCCGGCCTGGACCGCGCGGCTGGTGTCGTCGGCGAGCACTTCGTAGGCCCCGGCCGCGACGGCGTCGAGGGCGACGGCGGCGACGTCGGCGGGGTTGGACTTTGGCGCGTCGAGGCCCGCCGCCATGTCGGTGTCCATCAGACCGACGTGCAGCGCCGTCACCACCACCCCGCGGTCGATCAATTCGAGACGGACGGCGTTCGTCATCGACCAGGCCGCAGCCTTCGAGGCGCAGTACCCGCTGAGGTCCGGAAAGCTCACCCACGACAGCACCGACAGCACGTTGAGGATCCCGCCGCCGCCATTGCCCGTGATGACCGGAGCGAACGCCCGCACCATCGACAGCGTGCCGAAGTAGTTCGTCTCCATCTCCCGGTGCGCGCCATCGAGATCACCCGTGAGCAGATTCACGTCAGCCGCGATGCCCGCATTGTTGATCAGTAGTGTCACGTCACCGGCCGCCTCGGCAGCGGCGGCCACTGACGCCGGGTCGGTGATGTCGACCGCCAGTGGGATGGCGCCCTCGATGTCCACCGACTCCGGGTTGCGAGCCCCGGCGTAGACCTTTGCGCCTCGCTTGATCAGATCGGTGGCGAAGTGCCGACCGAGACCACGGTTGGCGCCAGTGACGAGGGCGGTGCTGCTGGAGATGTCCATTCGATCATCCTGGACCTCGGCGGCCGCGCGTGCCGCAGCTCCTGCCGAGGTCGGCCGGATCGGGTGAAATTTGGATCCCGTGGCATCGATCTGGAACATGTTGCATGGCACTGGGTTTAGCTCGACGAATAGCCTCATCGGCGGGTGTTCACGTCGAATGGTAGGGAATGTCCGCGGCGATGGCGCCCCGGGCGTTCAGCAAGCATCGGAATCGTGGTGCGGTACATCCACGTCCACCGTGCCGACGCGCCTCAGCTAATCCGGACAGCCCCCGATCCGAAGGCTCGAACCTCGCGTCCGCTGCGCGGCAGTCTTCCCTTGGGCCCATTACTTTTTGATCACCGCGCGGCGCGGCGCGCCACATCGCAAACGCGGAGGATCGAACATGGGGTTGCGACGAAGACGTCGTCCACCCGATGCCGACCAGAAATCAGCCGCAATGTGAGGACGTGTGCAGAATCCCGCGAACAGCGGGAAGGACATCCAAGATCGTTGATCATGCCGCATTTGTCGACATATTCGCAGTTCAGCAGCCCTATTGCGGATCGAATCGTCACCGCATCGAGGTCGACGACCGCTACTGCCGCACATCGAGCAACCAACCACGGCGCCCGGCCCCGAACCCGTCGAGGTGACGGCGAGGCATCGATCCGCCTCCGATCGATGTTCCAGACCTCAAATCAGGGGTTCTTTCTGTACAGTCAGTGCGTCCGACCAACCCGGAGGAGTTCACGCTTCCCATTTCATCGGTGCCCGCAATGGCCGGTGAACGTTCCATCCGTGCTGCCAACGCGGCAATGGCGCCCAGTCCCCGCGCTACCTCTTGAAGGTGCTCGACAGAGGGACGACAGCTCGACGATCAAGACTTGTATCGCCGCCAACGCGCCAGAGCCCAAAGGACTTTCGTGAGTAGATTCACCGAGACCATGTTCGCCAACGCGAGCACGAGTCGCAACGGTATGACCACAGGAGACCCTGGCACGCCGGTTCGGCACACCTGGAAAGAGGTGTACGAACGGGCACGTCGCATCGCAGGCGGGCTGGCGGCCGCCGGGATCGGGCACGGTGACGCCGTCGCCGTGCTGGCCGGTGCTCCGGTGGAAATCGCCCCCGCCGCTCAGGGCATCTGGATGCGCGGCGCAAGCCTGACCATGCTGCACCAGCCCACTCCTCGCACTGACCTGCAGCGTTGGGCGCAGGAGACCACCGACGTCATCGAGATGATCGAGGCGAAGGCCGTCATCGTTTCCGACCCGTTCATGCCTGCCGCGCCGGTGTTGGCCGAGCGCGGAATCCGCGTCCTGACCATCGAGCAACTGCTGGCGAACGCTCCCATCGATGCCGTGGACACCGACGACGACGATCTTGCGCTGATGCAGCTAACCTCCGGATCCACAGGTTTCCCGAAGGCCGTGTGCATCTCGCACGCCAACATCGTGGCCAACGCCGAGGCGATGTTCATCGGCGCGCACTTCGACACCCACACCGACGTGATCGTGAGCTGGCTGCCCTGTTTCCACGACATGGGCATGACGGGCTTCCTGACGGTGCCCATGTACTTCGGTGCCGAACTGGTCAAGGTCACGCCGATGGACTTCCTCGGCGACATCCTGCTGTGGGCCAAGTTGATCGACAAGTACAAGGGCACCATGACCGCGGCGCCCAACTTCGCCTACACCCTCTTCGCCAAGCGACTGCGCAGGCAGGCCACCGAGGGGCAGTTCGATCTGTCATCGCTGCGCTGGGCGCTCTCCGGCGCCGAACAGGTAGACCCCGCCGACGTCGAGGACCTCTGCGACGCCGGTGCGCCCTTCGGGTTGCGGCGCGACGCGATCGTGCCTGCCTACGGCATGGCCGAGACGACGGTAGCGGTGTCGTTCACCGAGTGCGGCGCGGGCATGGTGGTCGACGAGGTCGACGCCGATCTGCTTGCCGTGCTGCACCGCGCCGTGCCCGCCACGAAGGGCAACACCCGTCGTCTGGTTGCCCTCGGCCAGCCCATCGACGGGCTGCAGGCGCGCATCGTCGACGAGGACGACAACGTTCTTCCCGCCCGCGCCGTCGGTGTCATCCAGGTGCGCGGCAAGCCGGTCACCAAGGGCTACATCACGATGGCCGGCTTCATCGGCGCCCAGGACAAGTCGGGCTGGTACGACACCGGGGACATGGGCTACCTCACCGAGGTCGGCGACATCGTCGTCTGCGGCAGGGTGAAGGACGTCATCATCATGGCGGGCAAGAACATCTACCCCACCGACATCGAGCGTGCGGCCACGCGCGTGTCCGGCGTGCGGCCCGGCTGCTCGGTGGCCGTGCGCATCGAGGCCGGTCTGTCACGCGAAACGTTCGCCGTCGCAGTCGAATCGAATGACTACGCGGACCCCGACCAGGTGCGCCGGATCGAGCGCGAGGTGGCCCACCAGGTCTTCGCCGACGTCGACGTCCGGCCCCGAAACGTCGTCGTGCTCCAGCCGGGTGTCATCCCGAAGACGCCGTCGGGCAAACTGCGCCGCGCCCATGCCCTTTCGCTCGTCAACTAAGGGGTCGAACTCCTAGGACGTCGAACTGCTACGACGTCGAACTGCGCCGGCCGCGTTCCTTCTGCAACGGAGCCGGGACCGGTCGCAGAGCACCGTCGCCCCTTGCCGCGTCGACGATCTCCGCGGCGGTGCGGAAGAGCGGCGTGTCCTGATGGGCCGCGCTCAGGGGTAGCCCCGCCGCGATCCGCAGCAGCAGGCCGGCCAAGGTGCCCGGCGTCAGACTCGGAATGATCAGCAGGTTCGCGCTGGCGTCGCGGCCCGTAATGGCCATCAGATGCTGGTGCTTGTTCTGCCAGTGCCGTGAATTGAGGTCAGGCAGGTTCTCCGACATCGACCAGTTGACCGAGATGTCGACGACTTCACCGAGTCGTCCGTGCAGAACGCCGACGAGCTCGGGCAACTCCCTGGCCAGCCGGTTGGAGTGGGGCCACCAGGCGCCGTCGACCCGACCACCGAGTTGGTTGCAGAGGGTGAGGCGGACAGGGCTCGCCGTGCGTCGAGACGCCGCGCTGGTCACGCCGCCACTGTCGACGTCGATGCGAAGTGATTGCGGGCCATCTGCGGATCCTTCGCGATTGGAGAAAGCCGTCGCGCGGGGCGAAACGACAGTCGGATCGGATCCACGTTGATGTCCATAGTGCGGGGTCCCGCACGACTCATCGTCGACGACGAAGCGGCTCACCCCTGAGCCTACGCATGGTTGTCAGACGCGGCTTCGGGTCCTCTACCCTTGACCCGTGTCTGATCTCGTACTGGCGCAGGTCGAGGACCGCGTCGCACTCATCACGGTCAACGATCCCGACCGCCGCAACGCAGTCACCGCCGAGATCTCCGCGGCGTTGCGGGCTGCGGTCGACGCCGCCGAAGCCGACCCCGGCGTGCATGCGGTCATCGTCACCGGAGCCGGAAAGGCGTTCTGTGCGGGAGCCGACCTGTCGGCACTCGGAGCCGCGGCCGAGGGCGGCCTCCGGGTGATCTACGACGGCTTCCTCGCAGTGGCGAACTGTTCACTACCGACGATCGCCGCGGTGAACGGCGCCGCGGTCGGGGCGGGATTGAACCTGGCGCTTGCGGCCGACGTCCGGATCTCGGGCCCGGCAGCCATGTACGACCCTCGATTTCAGAAGCTCGGCATCCATCCGGGCGGCGGGGCGACGTGGATGCTGCAGCGTGCGGTAGGGCCGCAGGTCGCACGCGCGTCGCTGTTGTTCGGCATGCGTTTCGACGCGGAGGCATCGGTGCGGTACGGATTGGCGTTGCAGGTGTCCGACGACCCGGTCGCCGCCGCGCGTGAACTGGCCGCAGGCCCGGCGTCCGCACCGCGGGACGTCGTGATCGCGACGAAGGCCTCCATGCGCGCCACGGTCAACCCGGGAATCGTCGACACTGAGCAGCACGGCATGGCGGTCGACGTCGAGATCGTTCCGCAGGCGAGGTCGATCGAATCGCCCGAATTCGCAGCCCGATTGGCGGCCGCGAGGCGCAAGTAGCGGCTACTCGTGCGGCGCCAGCTGGACGATCCGCTCTGCGCGCCGCAGCACTGGCATGTCGACCATCTGACCCTCGAACTGAAATACGCCCCGCTCCGAACGCGCCATGTCGAGGACGTTTCGCGCCCACCGCACCTGCTCCACGGTGGGCGCGTAACCGGCTCTGATCACGGCGACCTGCGTCGGGTGGATGGCGACCTTGGCGTCGAATCCGACCGCGACCGCGTCGTCGGTTTCGGCACGCAAGCCATCGAGGTCCCTGATGTCGATGTAGACAGAGTCCAGCGCCATCTTCCCGTACGCCTTGGCGGCCAGAAGGCTCTGGGAGCGAACGTGTTTGGCGACGTCGCGATAGCTCCCGTCGGCGTGGCGGTTGGCCGTGCCCCCGAGAACCGCGAACAGATCTTCGGCGCCCCACATCACGGCCACGGCGTTGTCGACCCGTGCGAGCTCGGCGACCGACAGTGCGGCCAAGGGGGTTTCGATCAGCACCACCACGTCGAGCGGGGCCAACGAGCTCACCTGTTCGGGAGTCTCGGTCTTGGCCAGCATCACCGTGGTGTACTCGCATGCCTTGAGCGCATCGACGTCCAGCGCGTGGTCGGGCGTCGTGACGGGGTTGATCCGCACCACGGTGCGCGCCGGGTCCAGCGGTGTGTCGATCAGCGCCTTGCGGGCGGCCCCGCGATCCTTGGCTGCGACGCCGTCCTCGAGGTCGAGGATCACGACGTCGGCGGCCGCCGCGGCCTTCTCGAATCGTTCGGGCCGGTCGGCCGGGCAGAAGAGCCAGCCCGGTCCATTGTTGCCGAGCGCCATCAGTTCGCTCCCGCCGCGTCGGCAACGGGACGCTTGCGCACCAGGGTCTTTCGCGACGCGGTCGCGACGACGTCGCCGTGCTGGTTGCGGCCGACGTGCGAGAACGTGACGATGCCCTCCCCCGGCCTGCTCCTGGACTCCCGCTTGTCGGTGATCTCGGTCTCGGCGTAAAGGGTGTCACCGTGGAAGAGCGGCTTCGGGAACGCCACGTCACTGAAGCCGAGGTTGCCGACGATGGTGCCCTGAGTCAACTGTGCCACCGACAGCCCGACGAGAGTGGACAGCGTGAACATCGAGTTCACCAGGCGCTGGTTGAAGGGTGGCAGCGCGTCGGCGAAGGCGGCATCCAGATGCAGCGCCTGGGTGTTCATGGTCAGCGTGGTGAACAGCACGTTGTCGGCCTCGGTGATGGTGCGGCCGGGGCGGTGCTGGTACAGCACGTCGGTGTCGAACTCCTCGAACCACAGCCCGCGCTGGACTACGACCTTCTTGGCCACCGTTTCCTCTCCACTCACAGGCCGGCCTCCCGCGCGATTAGCATGAGCTGCACTTCGGTTGTGCCCTCGCCGATCTCCAGGATCTTGCTGTCGCGATAATGACGTGCGACCGGGTACTCGTTCATGAAGCCGTAGCCGCCGAAGACCTGCGTGGCGTCGCGAGCGTTGTCCATCGCGGCTTCGCTCGCCACCAACTTGGCGATCGACGCTGCCTTCTTGAAGGGCTTGCCAGCCAACATGAGTGCCGCGGCGTCGTAGTAGGCTGTGCGGGCCGTGTGGGCGCGGGCTTCCATGCGCGCGATCTTGAACGCGATGGCCTGATAGGTGCCGATCGCGACGCCGAACGCCTCGCGCTCCTTGGCGTACTTCACGCATTCGTCGACACATCCCTGCGCGACGCCAACGGACAGTGCGGCGATCGCGATGCGTCCCTCGTCGAGGATGCGCAGGAAGTTTGCGTAGCCGCGGCCCTGCGCACCCAGCAGGTTCTCCTGCGGCACCCGCACGTCGTCGAAGCTCAGCGGATGGGTGTCCGACGCGTTCCAGCCGACCTTGTCATACGCCGGTTCCGCGGTGAACCCCGCAGTGGGCACCGGCACCAGAATCGACGAGATCTGCTTCTTGCCATCGACTTCCCCCGTCACCGCGGTGACGGTCACCAGCTTGGTGATGTCGGTACCCGAGTTCGTGATGAACTGCTTGGAACCGTTGATGACCCAGTGCCCGTCGTCGAGCTTGGCGGTCGTCCTGGTGGCTCCGGCGTCGGTGCCACCGCCCGCTTCGGTCAGACCGAACGCGCCGAGCGCCTTGCCACTGGCCAGCAGCGGCAGCCACTCCTGCTTCTGTGCATCGTTGCCGAAGCGATAGACGGGCATGGCGCCCAACGACACCCCGGCCTCCAACGTGATCGCCACGCTCTGGTCGACCTTGCCGAGTTCCTCGAGCGCCAGGCACAGCGCGAAGTAGTCGCCGCCCATGCCGCCGTACTCCTCGGGGAACGGCAGCCCGAACAGACCCATGTCGGCCATACCCGAAACGACCTCGTACGGGAACGAGTGCTCGGCGTCGTGTTTGGCGGACACCGGCGCGACGACGGTCCTGGCGAAGTCGCGGACGGTCTTCGCCAGCTGCTCGTAGTGATCGGGCAGCGTGCCGGTGGACAGGAAGTCGCTCATGGTTGGGGCTCCTCGGTTTTGGCTACTGTTGTGCTGCCGGCACCGCCGGCGACGATCCGGGCCAGTGGTTGGCCCACCTTGACTTGGTCGCCGACGGCGACGAGTAGTTCGACGACGCCGTCGACGGGCGCGGACAGCGCATGCTCCATCTTCATGGCCTCGACGGTGATCACGGTGGTTCCTGCCGTCACGATTTCTCCGTCGTCCGAGCCGATCGCGACCACGGAACCCGGCATGGGGCTGACGAGTTCGGCGTCGCCGCTGTGTTCGTCGTCGGGGCGGACGGGCGCCTCGCGTACCTCTTCGATCGCCGTCGTGCGCCCGTCGTGCGAAAGCCAGATCGTCCCGTCGGTGGCGGCGGCCACGTACCCGGCGCGCAACCCGTCGATGGTGACGATGAGATGGCGGCCGGCCAGACTCGCAGACAGCGAACGGATTTCGCCGTCCTCGATGCGAGCGGTGGCAGCGTCCGGGGTGCCGCTGAGGTGGACGTGGTCGGTGCGTTCGCCTGCCCGCAGCCGGAACGTGCTCGGCGCATGCCGTCCGATCCGCCAACCAGACGGCACGGCCCAGAGGTCACCCGGTGCGGTCGGCCACAGTGCCAGCCAGTGGTAGGCGGCGGCCGCGATCAGCTCGTCGTCACCGGCCTGGATTCCGACGTAGTCGGGGGTGCGACGGTCGAGCAGCCCCGTGTCCAGCCGGCCCGCCGCAACGTCGGGATCGGCGAGCAGGAAGCGCAGGAAGTCGATGTTTGTGGTCACCCCGAGGACCGCGGTGTCGGCCAGGGCGCGGTCGAGCGCCTCCAGCGCGGACGGCCGGTCCTCGGCATGGGTGATGATCTTGGCGAGCATCGGGTCGTAGTCACTACCCACGACGGTGCCCGCGTAGATGCCCGAATCGACCCGCGCCGAGGCAGGTTCCACGACATCCAGCACCGTGCCGCCGGTCGGCAGGAAGTCTCTTGCGGGGTCCTCGGCGTAGACCCGCGCTTCGATGGCGTGCCCCGACATGGTCACGTCGTCTTGCGTCAGCGTCAGCTTCTCCCCTGCCGCGATGCGTACCTGCAACTCGACGAGGTCGACGCCGGTCACCAATTCGGTCACCGGGTGCTCGACCTGCAGTCGGGTGTT
>JAOPWT010000540.1 GCA_025965555.1 Mycobacterium sp. | reverse complement strand
TCGGTGGTACCTCCCCATTGCCGGGGGAGGGCAGCTGGAACACGGTCGTGAGCGTGCACGGCAAGCCCGCCGTTCAGGTCGCGGCGTTGCGTCCCGACGGCCAGCACACGTCGTTCGTCGTCGGCGTGCTCCGGATGGATCCGAACCTGGTTCGCGGTGAACTGCGCCCGGGCACCACCGACCCGGGTGGCGCCTGGCACACGTCGTCGGCACTCACGTCCGCCGAAACGCGCAACGTCGCAGTGGTATTCAACGGCGGCTTCCGGCTGACCGATCCCAGCCATCCCGGCTACTACAGCCAGGGCCGCACGGTGGCCCGGCTGGTCGACGGCGAGGCCAGTCTCGTCATGCACGCCAACGGCGTCGCGGACGTCGGTAGTTGGAACCGCGACGTGCGGATGGCGCCCGACGTCGTCAGTGTCAGGCAGAATCTCGTTCCGCTCGTCGAGCGTGGCGAACTCAACCAGACGTGCGCGACGGGAGGCACGAAGGAATGGGGCACCACGATCGGCCAGACCGCCTTCATCCACCGGTCCGGATTCGGTGTCACCGCAAGCGGAGCCGAGGTCTACGTGGCAGGGCCGGCACTATCGGTGTGCACGCTGGGTCGCATCCTGCAGGACGCGGGGGTCGTCCGGGGGATGGAACTCGACATCAACCCGGACTGGGTGAGCGGGGCGTACTTCCACCCCCAACCCAGTGGTGCGCCGCAGGGCTTCAGGCTGTTCCCCGACGAGAAGGTCTCTGCGCGGCACTATCTCGAGCCGTCGAGTCGCGACTGGTTCGCCTGGTTCACCCGTTGATGATCAGTCGACGCTGACCGCTTCGACGATGTTCAGGCGCGCGGCGCGCACGGCGGGCGGCACGGAGCCGAGAAGGCAGATCCCCAGCGCGCCGAGTCCGATGAGGATCATCGACGGGCTGGGCTGCCATGAGACGTCGATGCTCAGGACGTTCGTCAAGGCGATGGCCGTCAGATACTGGATGGCGGCGCCGAGCACGAGGCCCAACAGCCCACCGACGATGCCGATCCCGGCCGCCTCGGCCAGGATGGCCTTCAACGTGAAGCCTCTGGTCGCGCCGATCGCCCGCAGCACGCCGATCTCGCGGCGCCGGTCCAGGACGGACAACATCAGCGTATTGAGCAGTGTCACGGCCGAAACCACGACGACGATCCACGCGATGATGGTGATGACGGCGATCACCTGATCCAGCGCGCTGGCCACCCCTGCCAGTGCCTCGTCGCCGGAGTAGACGAAGGTCTCGGGAGAGACGGCCTTGCGGATCTCCTTCTCGACCGATGCCGCGTCGACGCCTGGCGCCAGGGTGATCTCCAGGTCGCTGGCACCGGGGCGGGCGAACCAGCCCTGCATCGCGTCCAGACTCATCGCGACGGTGCCCGTCATCCCGGAGAAGTAGGGGACGAGTTCCAGCACCTGCACCGTGCGGGGCCCGGTGGGAGTCTGCAACGAGATCTGGTCGCCCGCACCGACTCCCATCGACCGACCGAGGTCACGCGACAACGCGACACCTTCACCGGCCAGCAGCTTCTGGCGGTCTCTCGGCGCCAGCGAGGTGTAGATGTCGCGATGCGAATCCGCCGCGATGCCAAGCAGCATCACGCGGGTGTCGCCGACGGTGGCGAAGGCCATCTGGTCGGGCACCACGCGTTCGACACCGGGAATGGCGGCGACGCTGGCCGCCGTGTCCGGTGGCAGGAGTGCCGAGGAGTAGTCCGTGGCGGCGGCCGAGCTGACCCACAGGTCGGCCTTCGCGATCGAGGCGAAGGACGCGACCGTCGAGTCGACGGCATTGCTGGTCGCGCCCGTGACCGCAACGGTGGTGACGACCGCGGTGAGCACCGTCATCATCGCGACCCACATCCGCCGCGGCGCGCGCTCGATGGTCGCGGCGCCGAGAACCCCCGCGGCTCCGAAGCGTCGGGCCACTGCCGCGGCGGCCTTGATGATGGGTCCGGAGAACGCGAAGCACAGTGCACTGAAGCCGATGAACGCCAGCGCTATCGAGGCGATGGCGATCTGCCCGAGATCGGCGGTGACGACGATGACCGTGATGGCCAGCAGGCTCGCCCCCGCGACACCGGAGATGGTCCTGAGCCGACGCGAGCCCGGTTCGGAGGTCGACGCGCCGCTGGGTGCCAATGCCTCGATCGGCGCCACCCCGTGGACCTGCCGGGCGGCCAGTGCCGACGCGGTCACGCTGGCGGTGACGCATGCCACGACGGCGAGCGGAATCACCCACGTCGGCAGGACGTACTCGAGGCGGGCGTCGAGGGTCTGCACCATCGTTGACGGCAGTTGCCCGATCGCGAGGTAGCCGATCAGGACGCCGAACGATGATCCGATGACGCCGCCGAGGAAGCCCACAAGCGCGGCCTCGGCAAGCATGTCGGACATGATCGTCCGCCTGCGCCCGCCCAGCGCACGCATCGTCGAGATGATGGGACGGCGCTGGGCGATGGCGATGCTCATCGCGTTGTAGCTCAGGAATGCGGCCACCACCAAGGACACCGAGGCAGCAAGCAGCGTCATCGCCTGCAGGATGGCGAACGAGCTACTGGCCTGTGCCGCGCGGAAACTCGGCGTCGCGACCACGGCCCTGCCGTCGAGCGCCGTCGTCACCGCGGCGCGAACCTTGCCCACGTCGGCATCGGGGTCGGTGAACAACAGGATCGAGTCGAGACGGTGTTCTCGTCCCGAGAGCCGTTGCGCCAGGGCCAGCGGCGCGATGACGAAGTGCGCGTCGTTCAGGCGGCGGGCCGCCGGACCGTCGACCACTGCCACCGCGGTGACCGTCGTCGAGCCCGCGACCTCGAACTGCTGACCCTTGACCACCCCTAGGCCGGCGCCGACGACGACACCGTTGGGCGCCGACATCACCGGCGATCCCGATTCGAGCTGGTTCTGAATCGCCGTCTGAAGATCGGAGTGCAGTTCGGACGCATTCTGGCCGAGCCCGATCAGAAGGGCGGGTTGCGAGCTGGCGGTGATTCGCATCCGCACCAACGGCACGGCGGCGGTGACGTTCTCGACGCCGCTGACGGTGGTGAGCATGGCCTCGTCGATGCCATCACCGGTGATGCCGGAGACCTCGAGGTCGGCGTCACCGCCGATGCTGGTGGCGAGGCGGTCGATGGAACCCGTGATGGAGCCGGAGACGCCGAGCACCGCGACGAGTAGCGCCGCCGATACCGCGACGACGGCGACCGATGCCACCGCGCGCCCCCAGTGGGTGCGCAGTTCACGGACGTTCAGTACCTTCAACCGGCTGAAGGCGGCGAGAGGCACTGCGCTAGAACCGGTGTGCCGAATGCCTGCCGCGTCGCCGCGGCGGGTCCGCGACGAGGAGATGCGAGGTGAACTCGCCATGGTGCACGGTGGGAATGATCTCGGTGGGCTGGTCGCGCACGCCTGCCGAGTGTCGCCCTCCCGCGGGTACCGGCGTGGGGACGACGTCGGACTTCACCGCACCGTCCTGCACCGTGATGACCCGGTCGGTCTGCGACGCGGCCGCCAGGTTGTGGGTCACCATGACGACCGCGCGGTCGCCGCCGTCGTTGCGTGCGACGTGGCGCAGCAGCTCCATGATCGCGGCGCCGGTTGATGAATCGAGATTGCCAGTCGGCTCGTCGGCCAGGATGAGTGGGGGATCCATCATCAGGGCGCGGGCCACCGCCACGCGCTGCATCTGGCCGCCGGACAACTCGGCCGGACGATGCTCGATGCGGTTGCCCAGTCCGACGAGCTTCAGCAGCGACACGGCGTCCGAGCGGACCTGGCGCAGCTTCTTCCCGTCGAGCAGCATCGGCAGCGCCACGTTCTCCCATGCCGTCAGCGTCGGCAGGAGATTGAAGAACTGGAAGATGAACCCGACCTGGTGGCGACGAAAGGTCGACTGCTGTTCGTCGGTCATGGTGCCGATCTCGGTGCCGTTGAAGCGGATCGAGCCGGTGTCCGGTGAGTCCAGTGCGCCGAGGAGTTGCAACAGCGTGCTCTTGCCCGCGCCGGACGGGCCGACGATGGACGTGAACTCGCCGCCGTTGATCCGCAGGGTGATCCCGTTGAGGGCGCGGACGGTGTGGCCGCCGGTGCGGTACTCACGTACCACATTGGTCAGCTCCACCGTCAGCGACATGTTACCTCGCGGCGAACTGTTCGAGGCTGGGCATGGTCTTCTCGGCGAAGCAGTCCCGAATCTTCTGTCCCACTTTACGATTGCGGCGCTGCGCGATGCCAAGCAGTGACGGCACGTGGGCGTACACCGCCTGGTTGTTCGGTGCGTCCATGTGCGTGAAGGGCGGCGTGCCCGCCAGCGGTGCGAGTGGAAGTCCGAGAACGTCGCGGGCGGCCCTCACGACGGGCGCGTCCAGAACCGCCACGAAGTGCTGGATGTTCTCGCGCATCGCGGCGAGAGCGACGATGCGCATGATCTGCACGTGCGTTGCCCCCAGCCTGCGGCGGTACCGGCGGGGGATCGCGGCGGTGGCACCATCCCAGCAGCGGTCGAGGTCGTCGATCCCGTGGTGGCGCATGACGTCGGCCACCGGGATCACAGTCGGCGCGATAGGCGACTTGATGGAGTCGTCCAGGTCGACGATCGTCTTGAGGCCTGCCGAGGAGTTGCGGATCATCCGCAGCACGCCCGCAGGCACCTTGTCGTGCGTGTCCACGACCATGAAGAAGACGCTGCTCTCGTCGTAGGGCCCGTACTCCTTCTTCATCATCGCGGAGTCGTTGCCCCAAGAGTCCTCGAAAACCTCTCGCTCGAGCTGTCGGGCGATGTTGGCGAACGGGTCGGTGCTCTCCAACGCAAAGCAGGCGAAGCGGCCGCAGCCGAGTTTCTTGGTGCTGAGGAATTGTGCAGTGAGCGCGTCGCGCTCCGGGTCCGACATGTCGTAGACGTATTCCGTCACTCGTCGGTGCTCCCACCTATCATCTTGCGTTCCGACAGGCAGACTGCTGTCACGGAGATCACCCGACTGCGGGTTGCGACTGACCATGCCACCCGCTGCGATGAGACGCAAACGCGGCGGACGGGTTCTCAGCAGCCTCTCAACGACACCGCAGGTCTCAGCAACATCGCCACGGTGGTGGCGGATGCCGTCACGCACCGGTCTTGGTCTGGCCGTCACGTTGCCGATCTGCCACACCGGCGATGCGCTGGTGGGCGGTGAGGAGGACCTGGTCGTGGCTCATACGATTGCGCAGCGGATTCGTCCTGGCGAGTTCGGCGAGATCCTTGACGATTCGTTCGGCGATGAGGCGCAGCTTCACGTTGTGCTGCTGGGACTGCCACCGCAGGAGGTCGAAGGCGCCGTCTTCGTCGATGCCGTAGACGAACATGAGCATGCCCTTGGCTTGTTCGATGGCGGCGCGCTTCTCGGCAATGTCGCGTACGGCCTCGTAGATGCGCTGGTTGTCGTCTGACGATGCGAAGCCATCGGCTGGCTCGGGCCCGTCGGTGCCGGTGCTCATCTGCCTCCCCTCGCGGGCAGCCGTCTGGTTGCCGCAGTCGCGGGGAGGGTCGTGCCAATCCATCACCGGGGTCCAGGGCAACGCTTCTCGTTCTTCTGCCGGGGTGAAGATCACTTCAGCCTGACCCGTTTGGGTACCCGGCAACGTCACGGTTTAGTCATCGTCTGGTCGGCGGCCCCAGACAGGGGTCCGTGGACCGGCACGGTTGAGGCGTCGCCGCGGACACGGCTTTCCACACGCCGCCGATTGGCATGACGTTGCCCGCAGCGCCGCCCTCGCGATGGCGGGACTTGGTAGTCAGCCTCAACCGTGGCGGTTAACGACAGTGAACATCGCCCGACACCAAGTTGTCGGGAAAACGGACACGCGGAGTCAAAGTCTGACGAGTGCGTCAAAAAACGACGGCAGGCCACCGCTCAAATGCGGATTCTCTCGTTGCTCGGGTCGTAGATCGGTTTCAGCGATACCGAGACCGGGTGCAGCTCGCCTCCGACGTTGACTTCGTAGCGACCGGCCTTGACCCAGTCGGCGTTGATCGTCGACTTGTCGGGGTCACGGACGTAGGCCAGCCCGACGCAGGAGCCGGTGGTCTGGCCCCATGCCGCGGAGGTGACCTGCCCTGCGACCGCTCCGTCGCGCAGAATCAACTCACCGCCCCACAGCATCGCATCGGGGGAGTCGACGGTGAAGCCCACCAGCTTCTTGCGCGGCCCTTCGGCCTTGGCCTTCTCCACGGCTTCACGGCCCAGGAAAGCGATGTCGGTCTTGAGCTTGCACGCGAACAGCAGTCCGGCCTCGACGGGGTTCTCACTCGGTGTCAGTTCGCGGCCGAACGCCCGGTAGCCCTTCTCCAGCCGCAGCGAGTCGATGGCGTAGTAGCCCCCACGACCGACCCCGAACCGCTCACCGACGGTCATCAGGTCCTGGTACACCCCGACCGCGAACTCGCTGGGAACGTACAGCTCCCAGCCGAGTTCGCCGACGTAGGTGATGCGGGTGGCGCGCACCGTGGCGTAGCCGAGCGAGATCAGCGCACTGGTGCCGAAGGGGAACGCCTCGTTGGACAGGTCGGCATCGGTGAGAGCCGCCAGCAGGTCGCGCGACCTGGGTCCCATCACGCCGAACACCGCGTAGGCCGACGTCACGTCGACGAGGCTGGCGCGCATACCAGCCGGCGTGTTCTGGCGGATGTGGTCCTTGTCGCGCTCGGTCGTGGCCGCACTGCTGACGACGAGGAACTCCTCGGCGCCGGTGCGTGTGACGGTCACGTCGGACTCGTAATTGCCCCTCTCGTTGAGCATTGCGGTGTAGACCGATCTGCCCACCTCGACTCCCACGTCGGCGCTGCACAGCCATTGCAACGCGGCTTCGGCGTCCGCTCCGACCATCAGGTACTTGGAGAACGACGTCTGGTCGAAGACGGTGACGTTGGTGCGTGTGTTGGCCTGTTCTGCTGCCGACCAGGCCAACCAATTCGGCTTGCCCCAGGTGTATTCGATCGTGGGTTCGTCCCCGTCGGGGGCGAAGAAGTTCGCCCGTTCCCAGCCCATCTTGCTGCCGAAGTTCGCTCCGGCCGCTTCAAGGACGTGGTGAACCGGGGATCGCCGGAACGGGCGTGCCGTCGTCAGTTCCCGGTTCGGCCAGGGGATTTCGTAGTGCACGCCAAGGACCTCGGCGACCCGGTCGTGCAGCCAGCGGTTGTTGCCGTTGAAGGGAGCGAAGCGGCGGATGTCCACACCAGTGAGGTCACCGGTCGGTGAACCGTTGACGATCCATTCGGCCAGCGCCCGACCCGCACCGCCTGCCGTGGCGATGCCCACGGAGTTGAATCCCGCGCCGACAAAGAAGTTCGTGACCTCTGGTGCTTCTCCGAGGATGAACTGGTTGTCGGGCGTGAAGCTCTCCGGACCGTTGTAGAACTTCTTGATGCCGGTGTGTTCCAAGGCGGGGATGCGGAGCAACGCATTGTTCATCAGGATCTCGAAGTGATCCCAATCCTCTTCCAGCAGTTGGAATTCGAACGGATAGGGAATCTTGTCCGGCGCCACCCACGGTTTGGCCTCTGGCTCGAAGCCGCCGATGACCAGACCGCCGACCTCCTCCTTGAAATAGGTGTATCCGTCGGGGTCCCGCAGGATGGGCAGGTCGGGGTGCACCCCCGCGATGTCCTCGCTGACGACGTAGAAGTGCTCCGCGGAGTGCAGCGGCACGTTGACCCCCGCCATGGCGCCGACCTGTTTGGCCCACTGGCCTGCGCAGTTGACGACGATCTCGGCTTCGATGTCTCCGGCGTCGGTCCGGACGCCGGTGACGCGTCCGTCCTTGGTGAAAACGTCTTGCACCCTGACCTTTTCGATCACGACGGTGCCACGCATACGGGCGCCCTTCGCCAACGCGAAAGTGAGGTCCGTCGGATTGGCCTTGCCGTCGGCGGGCAGCCAGATGGCACCGGCGAGATCGTCTACCCGCATCACCGGGTAGTGCTCCAGAGCCTGCTCTGGCGTGAGCAGTTCGCATTCCATGTCGAAGGCGGCGGCGCTGACGGCGGTGCGGCGAAGCTGCCCCATGCGATCCTGGGTGCGTGCCACGGTCACCCCGCCGCAGCGCTTGTAGCCTGCCGAAAGTCCGGTCTCTTCTTCGAGCTCGGCGTAGAGCTGGGTGGAGTACTGGACCAAACGGGTAAGGCTCTCCGAGGCCCTCAGCTGCCCGACCAGCCCTGCCGCGTGCCAGGTGGTGCCCGAGGAGAGCTGGCCTTGTTCGAGCAGTACCACGTCGGTGATGCCGAGTTTGGTGAGGTGGTAGGCGACGCTGGTGCCGATCACCCCGCCGCCGATGATGATGACGCGGGCCTGGTCCGGCAGCGGCACCGCACTAGTCATCTCCGGCCGCCTGGTCCAGCAGGTGATCCCAGGCCGGGCTGGTCATCGCGGCCGCGG
>JAOPWT010000061.1 GCA_025965555.1 Mycobacterium sp. | reverse complement strand
ACTCGCGCACCTCGGCCCTGGTGTCCATGCCTTCGACGGTACGACTGCTGCACCGGCTCAGGGAGGGCCTGTCATTACCCGGATGGTGACCTCATCGAAACTGCGGGCTCGGCGGGACGGCTGAAGTAGCGTCTGCGCTGACGTCGGCGACGAGGCCGACCAACCGCGAGGAACACGAGATGCACAACGTCGTCATCGCCGGTCCCGGCGCCGTCGAGGTACGCGAAGCCCCCGATCCGGTTCCGCCAGGGTCCGACGGAGCCGTGGTCGGCGTCGAGTCGGCCGCCATCTGCGGTTCCGATCTGCACTTCTACGACGGTGATCTGCCGGTGGGCGACGGTGTGGCAGTCGGTCACGAGTTCATCGGCACCGTGCTGGAGGTCGGCCCGGACGTGTCGAATGTCCGAGTCGGTGATCGCGTGCTGGCGGCGTCGGTGACTGGGTGCGGAAAGTGCGAGGGGTGCGCCACGGGCAACCCGGTCACGTGTGTGCACGGGATGCAGATCTTCGGCTCGGGAGTGCTCGGTGGAGGCCAGGCCACGTCGGTTGCCGTGCCCCACGCCAACTTTCAGCTCCTACGGATACCCAACGGCGTCGACGACGAGGCCGCGCTGCTGTTGACGGACAACCTGTCCACCGGTTGGATCGGCGCGAAGAAGGCCGACATCCCGCCGGGCGGCACGGTCGTCGTCCTCGGCCTCGGGGCGGTTGGCTTGTGCGCGGTCCGAGCGGCCTTCGCGCAGGGGGCAGGCACGGTTCTCGCCGCCGACCCGGTGGCAGGCAGGCGCGCCCTCGCGGCCGATTCGGGAGCCACCGCCCTCGACGGCCCGACGGTCGAGGCGGTGCTCGCACACACCGGCGGCCGTGGGGCCGACAGCGTCATCGATACCGTCGCCTTGGACGTCACGCTCAACGACGCGCTGGCGTGCGTGCGCGCCGACGGGACCGTGTCCGTCCTCGGCGTGCACGATCTAAATCCGTATCCACTGCCGATCCTGATGGCGCTGATCCGCAACCTCACCCTGCGCATGACCACGGCGCCCATTCAGCAGACGTGGACGGATCTGCTCCCATTGGTGACGAGCGGATCGCTGCGCACCGACGGCATCTTCACCCACAGCTTCCCGTTGTCCGCGGCGGCCGAGGCGTATGCCGCAGTGGCGGCGCGTAGCCCGGAATGCGTGAAGGTGATCCTGAATCCGCCGTCGTAGCCCTCAGTCGGCGCGGACGACCTCGTCGAACGGCCACGCGGCCGGGCTCATCGCCGCACCCTAGCGTCACACCAGGCGGGGACTGGTGGCGGTCAGCATGGCCGCCAACATGTGCACGATCTCCTCGGGGTCTTCGGCCCCGGCGCCATCCTGAGCCGACCGCTCGTACTCCGCGGCAAGGGCGAACATCGCCGTGGCGACCGCGGCGACGCGACGGCGACGGATCCGGCGATCGGCGGCGGGCACGGCGTTGGACAGCGCATCCAGCACCCGCGGCCAGGCGGTCTCGGCCGAATCGTGTGGTTCTGTGCGCAATCGGGGTCCGACCACCTGCAGGAAACGGGCATAGTGCGTGCTCTCGAGGCGTAGCAACGGCAGGACGAGGATGCGCATCAATGCGTGCACGTCCCCCGCGTCATCGGCGTCGAGTTCGCGGAGCATGCGTTCCCGCTCGAGTTCCATCGGCAGTAGCCGACGCGCCACCACGGCATCGAGAAGGTCCTGCCTGCTGCGGAAGTGGTAGTTGACCGCCGAGTTGTTCCGCTGGCCCGCCGCCTTGGCGATGTCGCGCAGCGGCACCTCGAACCCGCGCAGGGCGATGAGCCGCTCGGCGGCGTCGAGCAGCGCATCCTTCGATCGGGAACCACGGTCCACGAACGGCATCCTAGGCGTTCCCCGACGCAAATTAAGCGCATGTGCTTAACTCAGCTGTCGGCCGACCCGCCGGAAGGATGCACGATGACTGCTACTGATCAGGTCCGCGAAATCGACGCCGGCACGCCGATGACGCGGTTCGCCAGGGGATGGCACTGCCTGGGTCTGGCCGAATCGTTTCGCGACGGCGAGCCGCACGGCATCGACGCCTTCGGGACGCGGCTGGTGGTCTTCGCCGATCCGGACGGGGCAATTCACGTCCTCGACGGCTACTGCAGGCACATGGGCGGGGACCTGTCGATGGGGACGGTCAAGGGCGACACCCTGGCGTGCCCGTTTCACGACTGGCGTTGGCAGGGCTCGACCGGTCGCTGCGTCGAGGTGCCCTACGCCAGGCGCACCCCGCGCTTGGCTCGCACCCGAAAGTGGCTCTGCCAGGAAGTCAATGGCCAACTCCTGGTGTGGCACGACCCCGAGGGCTCGACCCCGCCTGCGGAGCTGACGCCACCGACGATCGAGGGCATGGACGAGGGCAGGTGGTCGCCATGGACCTGGAACTCGATTCTGATCGAGGGCGCGCATTGTCGTGAGATCGTCGACAACAACGTCGACATGGCCCACTTCTTCTACATCCACCGCGCCTATCCGACGTACTTCAAGAACGTGATCGAGGGCCAGGCCGCCAGTCAGTTCATGGAGTCCAAGGCGCGACCCGATACCACGGCCAACTACGAAAAGCTCTGGGAGGGCACGAATCTACGGTCGGAGGCCACCTACTTCGGGCCTGCCTACATGATCAACTGGTTGCACAACGACGTCGCACCCGACTTCACCCTCGAGGTGGCGCTGATCAACTGCCACTACCCGGTCACGCAGAACTCGTTCGTCTTGCAGTGGGGCGTCGCCGTGCAGAAGATCGAGGGGCTGCCCGAGGACAAGGCCGGGCGGCTGGCCGCGACGCTGAGCAAGAACTTCGGCGAGGGCTTCCTCGACGACGTCGAGGTGTGGAAGCACAAGACGCGGATCGACAACCCGCTGCTGACCGAGGAAGACGGTGCCGTCTACCAACACCGTCGCTGGTACGAGCAGTTCTACGTCGACGTCGCCGACGTCACCGACGACATGATCAGCCGGTTCGAACTCGAGGTCGACACCACGCACGCCTACGGAGTGTGGCAGCAGGAGGTCAGCGAGAACCTCAAGCGCAGAGACGAATCCGCGCTATCCGCGTCGACCTGAGCCTCAGGCGCGCTCGAGCACGACGACCGGGATCTCCCGGGACGTCTTCTTCTGGTACTCCTCGTACTCGGGCCACGCCTTGACCATCTTGGCCCACATCTCGGGCTTCTCTGCATCGGTCGCCACGCGGGCACGGACGGGGAACCGTTCACCCTTGATCTGAATCTCGGCGCCCGGGTTCGCCTCCAGATTGAGAAACCACGCCGGTGGTGCGTCCGTGCCGCCCTTGGAGGCGACGACGAGGTGGGCATCGTTCCAGTCCTCGAAGATCAACGCGTGACTGCGCTCCTGGTGTGACTTCCGGCCGGTCGTGAAGAGAATCAAGATCTTCGTGCCGTTGCGCCAGCGATACCCGTCTTCGCCGTTCGTCTCCAGGTAGCGCTCGACATGCGGATCCCCGTGCAGCTCTTCAGCCGTGGTCATCGAGGTGCTCGCGGGGTCGCGCCGCGTCGGCCGGTGATGCCGAGGTAGATGCCGATCAGGATTGCGGCGAAGAGGATGCCGACCAGGAACGGAATGATCTTGAAGCCGCCATTCTGGTTGGAATAGCCCAGTTTGTAGGACACCCACGTGCCGAGGAACGACCCGATGGCGCCGAGCACGATCGTCAGAATCATGCCGATGTTCTGCTTGCCTGGCATGACGAGCCTGGCCAGCGCTCCGACGATGAGTCCGACGACGATTGCGCCGATGATGGTTCCGATCATTTTCACTCCTTGAGCCGTGTGTGCTTTCGACTCGGGTGTACCCCGCCGGGGCGGCCTGAATCCTCTACTCGGCGATCGCCCGGATGCTCACTTCATGAACCGCCCGACAAACGCCAGCGCGGACGCGGCGACATCGGGCCAACCCCTGTCGATGATCAACGAGTGCCCCCGCCCGGGAATCTCGACGTACTCGGTGACGTCGGAGTTCTTGGACTGTTTCTGGTAACTGCCATGGGTGAAGGCCCGCGGCGCGGTGGTGTCCCTGGTGCCCGAGATGATCAACAGCGGTCCCCGGTCGGGTCGTTTGACGTCTACGGCCGTCTCCTTGCTGAAGGTGAAGTTGGCCAGACCCGCCTGGAACAGCGGAAGCCCGGACGCCGGAACGTGATACGTGTCGTAGAGCGTGCGAGCCTCGGTCTCGTCCAGGTTGTTGGCCCAGCCGTACTTGAACTGGTCGAAGGTCAGGGTGACGGCTCTCTTGCGGTTGGCAGGGTTGCCGAGCACGGGCGCGCCCGATTTCAGCGCGCTCAACGGGAGCGGCAGTACGCCCTTGATCGGGGCGTTGTCGATGGCGACGGTGGCGGCGGCCACGCCTGCGTCGGCGATCTTCTGCACGATCAGTCCACCGAAGGAGTGCCCGATCACCGCGGGTTTGGTGCGAAGGCCTGACAGTACGGCCAGATAGTGGTCGGTGACCTGCTGCACGGACTTGCCCGCGAACACCTCGGGATGCGCGTAGGCCTGGTCGCGGGTCTGGGGGTCGTCGGGCCAGCCCGGTGCCAGCGTCGCGTATCCGGCGTCCTCGAACGTCGTGCGCCAGCCGGCCCAGCTGCTGGGTAGCAGCCAGAGGCCGTGAACGAACGCCACCACCGGCCGCCCCGAGGCGTTGGCTCGCTCGACTTCGGCCAGCTCCCATTCCGTGATTTGACGGTCCTTTTCGTGTTGCCCGTTCATCGCACACCTTCTCGCTTGTCGGTTGTTTGCTCCAGGCGATCGTGGCCCCGGTGCAATGCCGCGCGCTTCGGTCATGTGACTGTCGGGGTGACTGAATTCGGTGCCGGACGACTGACGCAGTGGTCGACGGTCAGAGGTGCGTGTGTGCGGCCACGACCTCTCGGACCTTGCCCAGTGCGTCACGCAGTGTGTCCAGATCAACCGAGCCCAGAGCCAGCCGGATCGCGTGTGGCACGTGCGCGGAGGTGGCGAAGGGTTCTGCGGTGGATACCGAGACGCGCTCGGCGATGAGCGCGGACGCGATGCGGTCGGCTCGCACGTCCTCCGGCAACGGGAGCCAGAGGAAGTACGACGTCGGATGACCGACCACGGGCAGTCCTGCGAGCACGTCGTGGGCGATCGATTGTCTGGCGCGCGCATCGATGCGTTTGTGTGCCTCCAGTCTGTCGACTGTGCCGTCATCGAGCCAGCGGCAGGCGATGGCCGTCATGACCGACGGCGCGTTCCAGGTGGTGGCGCGGATCGCCCGTTCGATGGAGGGCATCAATTCGACTGGGGTCGAGACGAATCCGACGCGGAGTCCGGTTGCGACGCTCTTGGAGAGACCGGAGACGTACACGGTGAGCTCGGGTGCCAGCGCGGCGAGTGGGACTGGTGGCTCTTCAGCGAGGTAGGCGTAGGCGGCGTCCTCGATGATGAGAAGCCGGTACCGGCGCGCGATGTCGACCAACCGTTCGCGATGGGCTGTCGTCGTCACCCAGCCCAGCGGATTGTGCAATGTCGGCATCGCGTACACGGCGCGTACGCGTCGGCTCGCGCACAACTCCTCGAGGGCATCGAGATCGGTCGCAGCGCCCGCGGCGGGCAGCGACGCGAGTTCCAGGCGCAGCGCCTGACTCAGCACCTTGAAGCCCGGATAGGTCAAGGCGTCGACGGCAATGACGTCGCCAGGTTGGAGTAACCCCATGGCCGTGACGGCCAACCCGTGTTGGGCGCCGTTGACCATCGCCACCTGGTCGGCGCTCACCCGCAGTCCATGCCGAGCCAGATGCCGTGCCACCGAGACACGCTCGTGCGTGCGGCCGCCGTGGGGTTGATATCGGAGCAGCGACTCCAGATCTCCGGAGGATGCGAGGTCACGCAGGGCCTGACGCAACATGTCGGCCTGGTCGGGCAGGGACGGGTAGTTGAAGTTGAGGTCCACCATGTCGGCGGCGAGCGCCTGCTGGTCGACGCCGTGGCGGGGGGACAGCGCGGTCTCGCGGACGAAGGTGCCCCGGCCCCGTTCGCCGCTGACCAGCCCCATGGCTTCGAGTTCGGCGTACACCCGCGACGCCGTCACCACCGCAAGACCCTCGCTGGCGGCCAGCTGACGATGGGTGGGCAGCCGGGTCCCTGACGGCAACCGTCCCGCCCGGATGTCGGACGCCATGGCGTCGACCACACCCTTGTACCGCGACACGACCACGCTCGATTGTATGCATGACAATTCATTGATTGTCACGCCTGGGCGACCGTACGATCGCCGCCATGCACATCGCCATCCTCACCTTCGAGGGCTACAACGAACTCGACTCGCTCATCGCGCTCGGCATACTCAACCGAATAGGGCGCCCGGACTGGCGAGTATCGATCGCCAGCCCCACCCCGCGAGTTCGGTCGATGAACGGTGTGGTGATCGAGTCGATGGCCACGCTCGAGGAGGCGAGTGCGGCCGACGCGGTCGTCATCGGCAGCGGCACGCTGACCCGCGACGTCGTCGCCGACCGCGCGCTCATGGCACGGCTGCACCTCGACCCGTCCCGGCAGCTGCTGGCGGGCCAGTGCTCGGGGGCGTTGGTGCTGGCCAAACTCGGCCTGCTGGTGGGTGTTCCCGCGTGCACCGATCTGACGACGAAGCCCTGGGTCCAGGACGCCGGCGTCGACGTGCTCAATCAGCCCTTCTTCGCGAAGGGCAACATCGCCACCGCGGGCGGTTGTCTGGCGTCGCAGTATCTCGCCGCGTGGCTGATCGCCCGACTGGACGGCATCGACGCGGCCGAGAGTGCCCTGCACTACGTCGCCCCGGTGGGTGAGAAGGACGAATACGTCGAGCGCGCCATGGCCAACATCAGCCCTTACCTCGGCCGGACACCGGCTTGCGCGCCAGCCTCGGTGGCGGTCAACGCTTCGCATCGCTGACGCGGTGGGACCGCGGATGGGAAGATCTCGACGTGCGAGCGTCCGATGCCACCGAGGCCCGCCGCCGCCCGACCGTGGGGCGCGACCGGGAGCGCGAGGCGCTCGGCCTCGTCATTCAACAAGCCGTGAGTGGGTGTGGGACGGCAGTCGTGGTCGCCGGCGACCCCGGCATCGGCAAGACCACCATGCTGAACGACGCCGCACGGGTCGCGGAGTGCGCGGGGGTGCGGGTATTGCGATGTAGCGGAGTGCAGGCCGAGTCCAACATCGCCTTCGCCGGTCTGAATCAGTTGCTTCGTCCCGTCGTCGATCGGCTCGTCAACCGGGCGGACGGAGCCGCGGATCTGTTGCGGGCCGCGCTCGGCCTGGACCCCTCGAAGGCGGCGGACCTCTACCGGGTGGCGCTTGCCACGCTCGAACTGCTCGCGGACGTCGCAGGAGAATCGCCGGTGCTGGTGATCGCCGACGACGCCCAGTGGCTGGACCAGTCCACGCTCGACGTACTCGCGTTCATCAGTCGCCGAATCAGCGCCGAGCCCATCAGTGTGGTGGCGGCGATGCGCACCGGCGCTGACTCGTCGATCTCGGGCAGTGCCCTTCCGCAGCTGCCCCTCATCCCGTTGAACGACATGGCTTCCCGACGTCTTCTCGACTCGGTGGCTCCTGATCTGACGTCGAGCGACCGTGAGCGGGTGCTGCGCAGCGCCGACGGCAATCCGCTGGCCCTGGTCGAATTGCCGTGCACCCTGGATCAGTCCGGGCCAACGCCGGGATGGACGCCGGTGGGCGAGCTGATCGTGGCCTCGTTCACCGCCCGCATGTCCGAACTGCCCGCGCCGACTCGTCTGCTCCTGCTGGCCGCCGCACTTGGTGACGATGTCCCGCTGGGTCGGTTGTGCACTGCCGCTGGCACGGCAGGTGCGATGACCGTGGCGGTGGGCGACGTCCAGCCCGCGGTGGATGCCGGGTTCGTGACGGTCGAGGGCGGCAGGGTCTGGTTCGGTCACCGGTTGATGGCGTCTGCCATCTACCAGTCGAGCACGGTCGGTGACCGCGTGGCGATGCATGCGGCGCTGTCGAATGCCTTCGGCGCCAACGATGATCGCCGGGCCTGGCACGCGGCCGCGGCGGCGGTCGGTCCAGACGATCAGGTGGCTCGTCAGCTGGAAGCGGTGGCACAGCGCTCGTTGCGTCGCGGATCGCTCACCGCAGCGACTACCGCTCTCGAGCGTGCGGCCGACCTGTGGGGCGACGACGCGCGACGCATAGACGTGTTGCTTGCGGCGGGCGGCCACGCCGCGGAGGCGGGAGACGAGCGTCGCGCCGCGGCGCTCGCCGATCGGGTCGGCCGCCACGCCGACCTCGACGTCGTACAGCAGGCCCGGTTGCTCCTCTTGCGCGAGGGCGCCTCGCCTCTCGGGGGTGGTCACGACACCTCGGTGGCCGAATTGACCACCGCGGCAAGTGCTCTGCGTCATGTCGACGCAGACGCGGCCGAGGCGTTGGTCTGGGCGGCGGCGTCTCGCTGCTACTGGACGTCGGCAGGCATGGCCGACCGGCAGTTGGTGATAGACACCGCCGAACGCCTCGGCTTCTCCGGAGACGTGCCACGCCGGATCGGGACGCTGGCGTACGTGGTCGATGCCGATCGGCGCGCCTCGCTGTACGCCGACCTCCTGGCCGCGGAGTCGGAAGCCGACGACGTGGCAGGGCTCCGCTCACTGGCCATGGCCGCCGAGTATCTGGGTGATCATGACCGGGCCGCAAGGCTCTTCGGCGCCACGGTAACCGCGGCGCGGCGCGATGGAGCGCTGGGCGCGGTGTGCCGCCTGCAGGCTTTACAAGCCTGGGCGTCGCTGTGGGCGGGGGACCTCGACACCGTGTCCGCGATCGCCGGTGAGACCGAGCGGTTGGCCGACGAACTGAACCAGCCGATGTGGCACGGCGCAGCGCTGCTGGTGCACGAGCTGGCAGCGGGCCTTCGTGGCGACTACGTCGGCGCCCGCCAGCGCCTGCATGTCATCCTGGATTCGTCTGTGGCGCGCGATGTTCGGGTGTTTCACACGATGGCACTGTACGGACTCGCGATCGGCGCGTTGGGTGCCGAGCACTTCGAGGACGCCTACACCTACCTACGACGGATCGTCGACGTCGACAGCGACGCTTCCCACTACCGGGCCAGGCAGTGGGTGGTCGCAGACCTCGCGGAAGCTGCCCTCGCAACGGGCAGGCGCGAGGAGTGTGCGGCACTCGTCACCGGCCTGATGGATGAGTTTCGTGACCATCCGACTCCCGCCGTTCGATTCACGGTCGGGTACGCCGAGGCGCTCTGGGCCGACGACGACTCGGCGGGCCAGTACGCCGCCGCGGTGAGCGCTGACCGCGGCGGGTGTGAATTCATCGGGGCGAGAGCCAAGATGGCCTACGGATCGTGGCTGCGTCGCAACCATCGCCCTCGCGAGGCGCGGGCCTTCATCGCCGACGCCCACGACACTCTGTCCCGCTTGGGCATGGCGAGCTTCGCCAACCGAGCGGGACGCGAACTGCGCGCTGCTGGCGGCTCCAGTGTACGACGCACTGCCGCAACAGAACTCACGCCGCAGGAGATGCAGATCGCGCAGATGGCGGCACAGGGCCTTTCGAACCGTCAGATCGGCGAGCAGCTCTTCTTGTCCCACCGGACGGTGGGTTCTCATCTCTATCGCATCTTTCCGAAGCTCAACATCACTGCGCGCGGTCAGTTGGCGCAGGCTCTCTGATGAACAATCGGGTCATGCCTTCGTACCGGACCCTGCTACGCACGCTTCTCGCGGTGTTACTGCTGTCCATCACAACGGCGGCCGTGTCTCGGGCAGACGGTGACCCCAGTGCGCTGTGGGACATCGTCCACGGTCGGTGCGTGCCGGATCAGCTCGTGCACGACGCGCCTGCACCGTGCGCGATGGTCGATCTGGGCGGCGGTTCCGCGGTACTCAAGGACCTCGTCGGTGCCACGCAGTTCCTGCTCATCCCCACCGAACGCATCTCCGGCATCGAGGATCCGGCGATCCTGGCCCCCGGAGTGCCGAACTACTTCGCCGGCGCGTGGCGCGCGCGGTCGTTCGTCGACGAACGAGCGGGCTCGACGTTGCCGCGGGACTGGGTCAGCCTGGCGATCAACTCGGCGTTCGCCCGTTCACAGAACCAACTCCACATCCACGTCGACTGCGTGCGCCCGGATGTGCACGACGCGTTGGACGAGCATGGCGCCGCGGTCGGCCCGGACTGGTCGCCGTTCCCGGTGCCGTTGGCCGGCCATCAGTACGACGCCATGTCGATCAGTGGGGCCGATCTGGACGCGATCGATCCGTTCGCTCTACTGGCGCACGGCGTGGCGGGTGCAGGCCAGGACATGGCCGCGCGAACGCTGGTGGTGGTTGGCTCAATCGGCGCCGACGGCCGACCGGGTTTCGTGATCCTCACCGACCGCGCAGATGCCGCGAACGGGGATCTGGCCGAAGGTGAGCAGTTGCAGGATCACGACTTCTGCCGACGACTGGCGGCGGCAGCGCCGGGCAAGTGACGCCCTAGCCACGATCGGCGGCGGCATCGAGCAGCATGGTCGCCAGCCTCGCCGCTGCCGGGCTGGTGTTCTGCGGGTGTGGTCTGGCCAGGTAGATCTGCCAGTTGATGGGCACCTGCAGTTCGATGGTCTTCAGATCGGGGAAGCGGGCCGCCTCGCTGGCCGGCATGAAGGCCGTTCCGAGGTTGTTCCGAATGAGGGCCGCGGCGACGGTGTAGTCGGCGGGCACTTCGTACGACGTCCGCGACGTCGCGCCCGCGACGGCGAAGGCATCGTCGATCATCCGGCGGATGCCGAATCCCTCGGGGAAGCCGACGAGGTCCTCGGTCGCGAGGTCCTCGATGGGTATCCATGCCCGACCGGCGAGGCGATGGTCGGTGCGGCAGGCGAACACCATGGGCTCCTCGGCGAGCACGTGCATGTCGATGCCGGGTGGAAGTCGGTCGGGGGCCGACACCAGCGCGAGATCCAGGGAGCCGTCCGCGATCGAGGACATGTAGGTCGACGAGCCGGACTGGCTGAGCCGCAACGCGATTCGGACGTGCGGATGGGCTTGGTGAAACTCGCCGAGCACCTTCGCCACGTCCAGCCTGCCGAAGGTGACGAGCGATCCGAAGTCGACCGTGCCCGTCAGATGCCCTCGGTAGTCGCTGAGGGAGTCCTTGGCCAGGCGGGCCGAGCGGAGTAGTTGGCGGGCATGCTCGCGGAGCCGTTCCCCGGCCGGGGTCAGTCGGATCTGTTGGCGCGAACGGTCGAACAGCTGTACCGCCAACTCGTCCTCGAGCTTCTTGATCGACGCGGACAACGCGGACTGCACGACGTGTACGCGCTGGGCCGCGCGGGTGAAGCTCATCTCGTCGGCCACCGCGATGAAGTACTCGAGCTGCCGTAGTTCCATCCGCACGAAGCTATCAGCCGAACAGATGGTCTTCATGGCCGTCAATCAGTTTCGGCGATGGATGTCCGGCGTCTGACGTGCTCGGCGATGAGGGCGTACATCCGCTCGGTGACCTCGGTGGCGTTGCTCATGATGTTGTACCCGTGGTCCACTCCCGCGACGTCGTGATACTCGGCGAGTGACCCGACGGCGTCGAGCTCGTGCGCGTACGCCGCGGCCTCGTCGCGGAGCCGGTCGTACTCGGCCGTGATGACGAGGGCGGGCGCGATGCCGTGCAGTCCGATGCCGTTGGCTCCCCAGGCGGGTGACGCGAGGCGGTCGCGCCGCCGGTCGACCTCGGGGAGGTAGGCGGTGTCGAAGACCTCGCTCATCCACGGGCGCAACACGGCGCGGGATCCCAGCGGCGTGCGCTTGTCCTTGGCGTGAGTGACGAGGTCCAGCGGTGCATAGTGCAGCACCTGGAGTTTGACGTCCGGGCCACCGTTCTCCAACGCGAGGCGCGACGCCGCGGCAGCGAGGTTTCCGCCTGCGCTCTGACCGCCGACGCACAGTCGCGCACCGTCCCAGTCGTGCCCGTCCGACGAGGCCCAGCGCAACACGTCGTAGATCTGCTCGACGGGAACGGGAAACCGTCGATGCGGTGCGAGAAGGTAATCGGTGTTGATGACGACCAATCCTGTGCGGGCGGCGAGATAGCGACACCACGGGTCGTCCTGTTCGCGATGCCCGACGACGAACCCGCCGCCGTGCACGTTGACGTAGACCGCGGGCCGTGTCGGCATCGGCGACAGGGGTTGGTAGACCGTCGCCGCGACGTCACCGTGGCGGGTGGGTATGGCGATCACCGTTGTGCGACCGTCGATTTCGGGAAAGCGGACACCGGGCTTGGGTGCGGGGTTGATGGCCGCCGCGAACGCCCGTGCCACCGCGTCGGCCACCGGGCGGGTGGACAGGATCGACACTGGTCCTCCTCTCGAACGTTTTCGAATAGTGAAACGCACGCCGACGGTATTCGATTCGCCGACCGATGAGGCGTGGGGTGTCATCTCTTGATTTGATGACGAGGATCGAAAACAATCGTTGGACTCGATATGACCGGCACTGATCTGATGAGGTGGCCCGCCCCTCCTGACGAAGTGAAGCGACATGACGACGATTGATGTTCACGAAAACATCGACCCACCAATGTATTCCGCCGAATTCGCCAGAGCACGGCTCTTCGAGCGGGAGGCGCTGCCGCTGCGCGACGAACTGGGACGCGCTGCCCGCCGCTATTCGAACAACGCCCACGATGCCGAGGATCTCGTCCAGGAGACCTTCGCGAAGGCATGGGCCGGATTCGACTCCTTCGACCAGGGGACGAACCTTCGGGCGTGGATGTTCCGCATCATGGTCAATGCATGGATCAGCGCTCACCGCCGCACCGAGCGCAGGCCTCGGGAGAGTCTGACCGAGTCGTTCACCGACGCTCAACTCATGGCCGAGAGCCGTCGCTTCCACACCGCGCCATCCGCCGAAACCCAGGCGCTGCAGCTGCTTCCGGACGGAGACCTCAAGCGGGCGTTCCAGACGCTGCCGACGTCACTGCAGGCGATCGTCTACTACGCAGACATCTGCCAGCTCGCCTACAAGGAGATCGCCGCCATCGAGCGAATCCCCCTGGGCACCGTCATGTCCCGGTTGCATCGCGCCCGTCGCCAGCTACGCTCCGTGCTGCTCGACGACGTCAGCGGCTGCGCGGCATAGTCACCAGCCCGCGACCTCGATCACGGCATCCGCGAACTGCTGCGGCGCCTCCTGCGGCACGTTGTGTCCGATGCCGTCCAGGACGCGATGCGAATACCTGCCGGTGAACAGCTGCCGGTAGGACGCACCATCCTTGGCCGGGCCGTCGAAGTCGCTGGAGATGGTGATCGTCTCGGCACCGTGATGGCGGGCTTGGCGGCGAGGCGGCGCTCGAGGTCGTCGTACTGGGGCTCGCCTGGAGCCAGGCTCTGGCGCCACCGGTAGTCGTGGATGACGATGGCCACGTGGTCCGAGTTGGCGAAGGCCGACGCGCTGCGGTCGTAGGTGGCGTCGTCGAAGGACCACAGGGGCGAGGCGTTCTTCCAGATGAGCTTGTTGAAGTCGTGCGTGTTCTGGCGGTAGCCGGCCTCGCCGCGATCGGTGGCGAAGTAGTACTGATACCACCAGCCGTACTCGGCCTGCGGTGGCAGCGGTGCGCGGTTGGCCTCCAGATTCACCACGATGTACCCGCTCACCGACACCAGTGCACGGCACCGCTGCGGCCACAGCGCCGCGACGACGTCGGCGGAGCGGGCACCCCAATCAAAGCCTCCGACAACGGCTTTTGGGATGTCGAGTGCATCCATCAGGGCGATCACGTCCTGGGCTACGGCGGCCTGCTGCCCATTGCGCACCGTCGCGTCGGACAGGAATGTGGTGCTGCCGAAACCGCGGAGGAACGGCACGATGACGCGGAAGCCCCGCGCGGCCAGCAGGGGTGCCACGTCGACGTAGCTGTGAATGTCGTACGGCCAGCCGTGCAACAGGATGACCGGCGGTCCATCGGCGGGGCCGTCCTCGGCGTAACCGACGTTCAGCAGACCGGCGTCGACCTGACGGTAGGACTGGAACGCGGTGTGTGCGGATGCCGCCGTCGTCGGGACGGAAGCCGTCGGCGCCGATCGCGACGTGCACCCAGCGAGGGCCGTACCCGCCGCGGCCACCCCTGCCATCAAGGAGAACTGGCGTCGATTGATCATGCTGCGTGCCTTCGCGTGTCGAATTCGATGTTGTCATTCGGTGCAACGCCGCAATCGCCATGCGAATTCTCAGGACTGCTAGTCCGGCTCGCCGTACTCGTCGAACCAGTACGCGAGCTTGCCCCTCCGGCTGACCGCGCGGAGTCTGCGTTCGGCGGCGGCACGGGTCTTCGTGGTGGTGACGATCAACAGTTCGTCGCCGGCCTCGATGCGTGTGTCCGGCAACGGAACGAAGGTGTGGCCGTCCCTGATGATCAGCGTGATCACGCTCGGGTCGGGCAGTCGAAGCTCGAGGACGGTGACGTTGTGCAAGCGGGACGAAGGCCGCACCGTCAGCGTCAGCAGTTCCGCTTCGAGCACGTCCAGCGGCGCGGCCTCGACGTGGATCTCGCGGGGAGAATCGCGGGGAATCAACCGTAGGAGGTGCGCGAGTGGGCGCAGGCTGGGGCCCTGTACCAGTGTGAACACGACCACCAACATGAAGACGATGTTGAGCAACCGGTTGCTGTCGGGCACGCCGGCGACGATCGGAAACGTCGCCAAGACGATCGGCACCGCACCGCGCAGACCCGCCCACGACAGGAAGATCTGTTCGCGGAACGGCACGCTGAAGCCGGCGAGTGAGCCGAAGACGGACAACGGTCGGGCAACCAGGAGCAGCACCAGTCCGACCACGATCGCAGGCACCACGTCCGCCGCCAACTCGCTCGGGTCCACCAACAGCCCGAGCAATACGAACAGACCGATCTGTGCCAACCAGCCGAGCCCCTCGGCGAACGACCGGGTGGCGGACCGGTGCGGCAGACCGGAGTTCGCGAGCACCACCGCGGCCAGGTAGGCGGCGATGAATCCACTGGCGTGCACGGTGCCCGCCGCCGCGAACGCGACGATGCCCAACCCGAACGTTCCGATCGGATACAACCCCGAGGCGGGCAGGGCGACGCGCCGCAGCGCCAGCGCCCCGAGGAACCCGAAGCCGAGCCCGATCGCGGCTCCGGCCAGCAGTTCGTAGACGAGGTCGGCGACTGCGCTCTCCGGCTCGAACACGAACGGCACTGAGCTGAACATGAGCACGAGGATCACGGCGGGCGCGTCGTTGAAGCCGGACTCGGCCTCGAGCAGGCCGGCCACCCTGCGGGGCAGCGGCAGGACCCGCAGAACCGAGAACACTGCCGCCGCGTCAGTCGACGACACGATGGCTCCGAGCAGCAGCGCGAGCTGCCAATCCATCCGCAGCAACAGGTGCGCACCCGCGGCGGTGACCACCATGCTGATGACCACGCCGATGGTGGCGAGGGCGCCAGCGGGTGCCAGCACCTTGCGGATGTCGGCGAATCGCGTCGTCAAACCGCCCTCGACCAGGATGACCGCAAGTGCCGCGGTGCCGACGTTCCTGGCGAGTTCGACGTCGTCGAACTGCAAGCCGAGGCCGTCCTCGCCGATCGCGACTCCGACGAGCAGGAAGAGCAGCAGGCTGGGGAATCCCACCCTGGTCGCCACCCGCGTACCGACAATGCTGGCGAGCAGCACGAAGCCGCCGATCAACAAGGCCAGATACAGCTCGTGCAGGCTCAATTCGTTCCCGTTCGGACACAGTCGTGGCGGCCAACGAATTCGTGCGCCAACCGAAGTGCGGCCAGTATTTCAGGAGGACGGCCGGCGAGGGTGGAGTCCGCACGGACGGCGCGGCCCCGAATGGACGAAGATGAACCCGTGGCGGAGCGAAAGACACGCATCGGGATCGCAGGCGCAGGCAACGTGGGCCGATCCGTCGCGCAGGAACTCCTCGACAACGGCCACAAGGTGCTGCTGATCGAACGCGAACGCCGCAAGTTCGAACCGCACGTCGTTCCCGAAGCGGACTGGCTGTTCGCCGACGCGTGTGAGGTAGCGACGCTGGAGGAGGCGGGGGCGGAGACGTGCGACGTCCTGATCGCCGCCACGGGTGACGACAAGGCGAACCTCGTCGTCGGACTGCTGGCCAAGTCCGAGTTCGGCGTGCCGAGAGTCGTGGCGCGGATCAACGAGATCCGCAACGAGTGGCTGTTCACCCAGGCATGGGGCATCGACGTGGCCGTCTCGACCCCCGGCGCGATGGTGGCGGGTGTCGAGGGCGCCATCGACGTGGGCCACCTGGTGCGGTTGATGGGGCTCCGGCAGGGGCAGGCGGATCTGGCGAAACTGACTCTCCCCGAAGACAATCCACTCGTCGGACAGCGCGTCGGCGAGCTCGACCTTCCCGCCAACACCGCCATGGTCACCCTGGTCCGTGGCGGCAGCGTCATGCTGCCCACCGCCGATGAAGTGCTCGAAGCGGGCGACGAGATGTTGTTCGTGTCCGACAGTTCCGTCGAGAGTTCGATGAGGGCAGCCATCCACGGTGCCGAGCCCGTGCGCGCTCTGAAGGACCTGTACGGCTTCTAGGTCGGCGGCGCTAAGGCTGGTCACCGACCGCGACCGCGAAACTAGCCACCGAAACGGGCGTTCCCAAGATCCTTGCCGCGCTGGATGCCTAGGAGTCCTAGGGTGAGACGAGATGGAGAGGAGGTTCGCCGATGACCGCTGTCATCGTCATCTCAGTGGGGCTACTCCTTGGGGTCGGCCTCGTCGTCAGCCAGCTCGTTCGCCTCAAGGAGTGGCTGGGCAAATCTCCTCCTCCGGAATCACCCGAGACGGAGGCGAGTGATCCTGCCGGCTAGCCATCTCGCGTGGGCGCTCGGCCCTGAAATCCGTTGGGCTGGTGTTGTTCATCACCACCGACCAGTTGCGGCAGGTGTTCAAGGTTGCTGCGTTGTCGGCGGCACTCACCGTGGCGCGTCCGAGGCGGTGCTACTGGATCGAGCGGCGCGCGATCGCGCGGCGAGCCGGCTCGGGCAGCGAGTGCGCTAAAAATCCACGCCGCTAGACGGATTCGACGCGGCTGGTGAACACGAACGGGCATGAAGTCCGAGTAGGCGGGCATGCGTCCGCGCCCGAATGGGCATGAAGACTGCATCTTCGTCGCATCGTTCCCGACTTGAGAGAAATGGGTGTATGACGGGAACTGCGTGACCCACGTCACAGTGGTTCCGCACTCGTTCTCAATGGAGAGAGGTGGCGAGTATGACGACGACAGAGCATGCCGACCAACCAGCCGACGCGATTGAAACCGGGGAAAAAGCGCCGTTGGTGTACCCCAAGATGTGGGTGCTGTTCGCCGTTCTCATTTGCTGCTTCACTGCATGGGGCGTGGCCGCCGACCTGACCACGCCGATGGTGGCCGGTTTCAAGCGCATCTTCGAGATGAACACGTTCCAGGCTTCTTTGGTGCAGTTGGCGTACTTCGGCGCCTACTTCTTGTTGGCGATTCCCGCCGCGCTGATCAACCAGAAGTTCGGCTACAAGGCGGGCCTGTTGACAGGTGTACTGCTGGCCGCCGTTGGCGCCATCGCGTTCTATCCAGCGAGCAAGATCATGACGTACGAGGCGTTCCTCGTCGCCCTGTTCGCCATCGCGGCGGGCTGCTCGATCCTCGAGACCTCCGCCAACCCCTACGTGATGTCGCTCGGTCCGGAGTCGACCGCGACGCGACGTCTCAACTTCGCGCAGGCATTCAACCCGGTGGGCACCAACATCGGCGTGTTCCTCGCGGCGACGTTGATCCTGCCGAAGCTGGATGAGCCCATGAACATGGCGAATCTCTCACCGGCACAGGAACAGTCGATCCGAGCCGGCCAGCTGGGCGCGGTGATGGGGCCATACCTCGGACTCGGATTCGTCCTCATCGCGATCGGATTGGTCATCGCGATCAAGAAGTCACCGACGATCGTCGAGGAGTTCGAATCAGGCGACCTCGACGGTAGGAGCCCGCTGAAGATCCTGTTGTCGAACAAGCGCTACGTATTCGGCGTGGTCGCTCAGTTCTTCAACGTCGCGGCTCAGGTCTGCACCTGGACGTATCTGATCCAGTACTCGCAGCAGGCGTTGAACGGGTCGCTGCAGTTGGGTGGCTACCTTCTGCAGGTCAGCCTGATCGTATTCCTCATCTCGAGATTCATCATGACCTGGGTGATCGGCAAGGTCCGCGCCACCAAGGTTCTCTCGATCCTCGGCGCGCTGGCCGTGCTGCTCTGCATCTTCGCCATGGCCTCGCCGAACGTGGCGGGAGTGACGGCTGTGGTCGCACTGTCCTTCTGCCTATCGCTGATGTTCCCGACGATCTACGGCGTCGCACTCCAAGGATTGGGTCCCGCAACGAAGTTCGGCGCCGCCGGACTCGTCATGGCCATCGTGGGCGGGGCGATCATGCCCCTGATCCAGGGCGCCATCCTCGACGCAACGAGCCCCGCGATCTCGTTCATCGTGCCGGCACTGTGCTTCGCGGTCGTGACCAGCTTCGCGGTCTACGACCTCAAGGCCGCACCCCTGAAAGAAGGAGAACCGGCATGAAACGCTATGTGATCGTCGTGCTGGCACTGGTCCTCGCGGCGTGCGGCGGCGGCCAGAAGGCGAACTTCTCCGAATCCACCGACCAACTCGACGTCGTGTCCTGGTGGGTATCGCCGTCGGAACACCCGGCATTCGAGGTCCTGCTCGATGCCTTCAAGGCGAAGAACTCCGGCGTCACCGTCACCGACGGATCGATCGCCGGTGGCGGCGGCAGCAATGTCCAGGTCGCGCTGGCTGCCCGTCTGCAGGCCGGGGATCCGCCAGACGTCTGGCAGACCTTCCTCGGCAGTTCGCTGAAGGCGTGGGTAGACGCGGGTCGCCTCGCGGATGCGACGGCCGTCTATGACAGCGCAAAGTTGGCGCCGACGATGCCACCCACCCTGCTCGATGCCGCGACCGACAAGGGAAAGCGATGGGGTGTACCGACTGGTTCGCATCGTGGAAACGTGTTGTGGTTCAACGAGAATGTGCTCAACAAGGCGGGTATCGCGACTCCGGGTCCCGGCTACACCGCCGAGGCGTTCGCCAATGATCTGACCAAGGTGGCGGCCAGTGGTGCCCCGGCGCTGTGCCTGGGTGGCAAGGATCGGTTCACCGCCGACGAACTGTTCGAGAACACCCTTCTCGGCGTGGTCGGCGCGGGTGGTTGGAACGGCATCAGGGACGACAAGTTCGACTGGCGTGGAGCCCAGGTCAGGGAAGCCCTGACGCGGTTCGGCCAGATCGTGTCACAGGCCGATCCCAATGCCGGGGGACTCACCTGGGATCAGGCCGCGAAGAAACTGGCCACCGGCGGGTGCGCATTCCTGTCCATGAACGACTCCGTCTACGGCGAACTCGTGGCTAACAAGGCCGTCGAGGGCAAGGACTTCGGCTACGTCGCCTATCCAGGTACTGAGGGGTCGTATCTGGCGATCGTGGACACCTTCGTCGTTTCGGCCGATGCCAAGGACGGCAAGAACGCCATGAAGTTCCTTGAGACGGTTGCCGATCCGGCGACTTCGCTGGCGTTCAACAAGGTCAAGGGATCGGTGCCGATCCGCAGCGACGTGAACGTGTCGTCGCTACCCGCCTACCAGCGACAGGCGTCGAAGTCGTTGTGGGAGGACAAGATTCTGCTGTCGATCACGCACGGTGAGCTGATGCCATCCGGCTTTCAGCAGGCCATGTACGACGCCGTGGCCACGTTCGTGCAGAGTAAGAACGCGAACGCGTTCATCGACACCCTGCAGAACTCGATAGCCGTCCCGATTCCAGGACGATGACGCACCTCGTGATCGATCCAGGCGGACCGGCCGGCGGGAACCAGCCGCTGTTCCTCGTCGTCACCATCAGACCTAGGCTGGATCGGCTCGAGGAGGCCGAGGCTCAGCTGCAGTCGATGCGCCGCAGCACCTTGCAGGAGCCGGGCTGTGTGTTCATGCACCTCTTGCAACCGCGGGATGATCCCGATTCCTGGGTGATGCTCGAGATGTTCCGCTCGCGCGCGGCATGGGACGAACACATGCTGCAGCCGTACAACACCGAGGGCAACAAGACCCTGGAAGGGCTGCTGCGCGAGCCGTCCGAGCTACGTCTGCTCGACGAGAAGTAGCGCGTCGGTCACCCTGCGGCACCCTTGAGGACGATGTCGACGGCCGCCGCGATGACGGCGTCATCGGGTACGGCGCCGAACATGAGTGACGGGCACGCGACGACGCCGGTGAGCATCGACACCGCGGCGTCCAAGGCGGGTCCGGAGAAGATCTCCCCGAGCATCTGGTACATCTGGTGCTGCCCGTCGGTGTTGACCCTCTTCCTGATCTGAGCCATCTGCTCCACCGAGGCCCACTCCGCCATTCCGGACAGCACGCGGTCCAACCGCATCTCCAGGACGGCCGCGCGGAACACCTTGAGCTCGTCGATGAGATCGGCACGTAAATCACCCGTGAGTTTGTGGTGCGGCATGTCGCCGAGGCTTTCGATGGCCATCGAGATCAGGTCGATGCGTGCCGGCCAGTGCGTGTAGAGCGTGGTCTTGGAGTAACCGGCGAGCTCGGCGACCCGTGAGTGCGTCACCGCTTCGGAACCCTCGGCCGTGAGTACTTCGAGGGCGGCTCTGGCCACGTCGGTGCGTGTGCGCGACACCCTGGCGTCCTCGGCGGCGTCGCCAGCCCTGGTGCCCCCGGTGGGTGTCATCCGAACCGTCACCTCCTTCGCCTTCTGGTCGCTCGATTTTCGTGACCTGGACGAAAAGTTAACTGATGGACGGTTGGATCATTACTGGTCTGCTATTGCACTATTGAACGTTTAGACCAATAGTGTACTGCGCAGTGATCGGGGATCGGATCATGCACCGCGGCATGGTGGCGGATCAGTCCGGGGCGAGCGCGGTGGACAGTTCTTGAAATCTGTCAACCAACGCGGTCGGGGGCGGTAGCGTGCTGGCATGACCGCGACGACGCAGGTGGACGACGATGTGGTCGCGCGGGCGCGCGGTATGCGTGAGCTGGTGCGGGCCGAGGCCGCCGCGTCGGAGCGGTCGCGGACGCTGACGGCGCCCATCGTCGAGGAGATGTGGGCCAGCGGCCTGATGCCCGCTCTCAACCCGGCCGTGGCGGGCGGTTCAGAACCGTCGCTCGCCGAGATGATCGAGACCTGGATCGAAATGGCTTGGCAGGACGGCTCGTTCGGCTGGATCGGCATCGCGAACCTGCCGTCGTCGTTTGCCGCGGCGTCGTATCTGCCCGATCGAGGCTTCGCGGAGGTGTTCACCGCCAACGACAACCACGTCACGATGGGCGGCCAGTTCGCCCCCAACGGACAGGGCGTCGTCACCGAGGGCGGCTACCGACTGACCGGAGCGTGGAGTTTCGGTTCCGGCACCGGGCACTCGCAGTACGTCGCGGCGGGCTTCATCCCGATGGACGACGGCGAGATCCGCTGGATCAGCGAGGGGATTCCCGAATTGATGGTGGCGCTGCTGCCGCGCGACGAGGTCACGTTCACCGACGGCTGGAATGTGCAGGGGCTCAAGGGGACTGGCTCCTATGACTACAACC
>JAOPWT010000517.1 GCA_025965555.1 Mycobacterium sp. | reverse complement strand
GGTCGGGTATGCGCTTCACCCTCGGACTGGTCTTTCACGACGCCGCCTGACGTCCTAGGCCCCGCCGGCGTGCAGGTGGCCGTCGATGCGGCGGGGAATGTCGGTGTACCCGTCGCGCAGCTCCGGTGGAAGGACGTGTTGCGGAGCGTTCTGGTACGTCACCGGCCGCAGGAATCGTCTGATCGCCGTGGCGCCGACCGAGGTGTGCAGCGAGTTGGTGGACGGCCACGGACCGCCGTGGTGTTGGGCCCAGGACACCGTGACACCGGTGGGGAACGCGTTGTACACGACGCGACCGGCATGGGCCGTCGCCAGATCGGTCAGTGCCTGCAGGCTCTCGTCGCCATCGGCGTGGTGCACGGTCGCCGTGAGTGATGCGGGAAATGTGTCGAATACCGTTGCTGCCGAGCTGATTACCGAGTCGGGCCGATATCTGGCCAGGATGGTGATCGGTCCGAACACCTCGTGCACGAGAGCGGGGTCCAGCTCGTCGAGGGTGGTCTCGACCACCATGGGCGCGACGGCGAAGCCCTCCTCGTCGACGGCGGGAGCGGTGCGGGTCTCGACGTCGGTCCGTTGCCGCAGGGCCGCGGTCTCGCCGGTGAACGTGGTGTAGATGCCTTTGTTGAGCAGCACGTGCCCCGACGATCCGTCGAGCCCGGTGTGCACCGCGTCGACCAATCGGTCACCGTCGCCGTTGTCGGGGACGAGGACGAAACCAGGTTTGGTGCACAGCTGGCCTGAGCCGATGGTGAAGGAGCCGACGAGGCCCGCGCCGATCTCCTCGGCACGTTCGGACGCGGCGCCCGGGGTGACGACGACGGGGTTGAGGCTGCTCAGTTCGCCGTAGAAGGGGATGGGCTCGTCACGCGTGTTGATGACCTCGATCAACGCGCGGCCACCACGCAGCGAACCGGTGAACCCGACGGCCTTCACGGCGGGCTGCGCCACCAGCGTCGCCCCCGCGCTGGTGCCGTAGACGATGGCGATGACGCCTTCGGGTGCCTGGCTGTCGGCCAGTGCGGCCGCGATGATGTCGTAGGACAGCTGTGACGTGGCCGGGTGCGACGGGTGTGCCTTGAGGACGACGGGGCAGCCTGCGGCCAGTGCGGACGCGGTGTCACCGCCGAGCACGGAGAAGGCGAACGGAAAGTTGCTCGACCCGAAGACCGCGACCGGGCCGATCGGGGTGAGGATCCGTCGCAGGTCCGGACGCGGTCCCATCGGCGTGTCGGCAGGCGGTCGATCGCCACCTCCAGGTAGCTGCCCTCGCCGATCACGTCGCCGAAGAAGCGGAATTGGAAGGCGGCGCGATTGATCTCGCCATCGAGCTTGGCCGCACCGAATCCCGTTTCGGCCGAGGCGATCTCGATCAGCTCCGCCCGGTGCGCGTCGATGCCGTCGGCGATGGCACCGAGGATCTGCGCGCGGACCCGACGGTCGAGGGCGGCGAAAACCGGTGCCGCCTCGGCGGCGGCGCTGACGAGTACGGCGACCTCGGCCTCGGTCGTTTCCTCAGTGACCGGTTCCAACGGCTCGCCGGTGCGGGGGTTGGTTCCGAAGACCTTGAAAGTGTCTGTCATGGTTGCCCTTCCGACAGTTCGAGCAGGTTGGCGGTGGTCAGGGTCTCGCCGCGTTCGAGTTGACCGGCCAGCGCGATGAAGAGGCTTGCGGTGGTGACGGCGTCGCCGAGGGCGTGATGAGGTGAGTGGACCGGAAGGCCGAGGGCGGTGGCGGCGTACTCCAGCGACACCGCCTGATCGGGTCCGAGGTCGACGTCGAGGATGCGGCGGGCGAGCACGGCGGTGTCGACCATCGGGCTCGCGAAGGGCAGGTAGGAACGCCGAAATGCCCTGCGCAGGAACGACCGCTCGACCCATGCGCAGTGCGCGACGACGGGATGGTGGCCGATGAGCTCGTCGAGGGCGGCGACGCATGCCGCCAGCGGCGGGGCGCCGTCCAGGTCCTGGGTGCGCAGGCCATGGAACTTGATCGAGCTCGCAGGCACGTCACGGGGTACGTGGACCAGGCCGTAGACGGATTCGGAGGTCTTGACCCTCCCGTCGCGGATCGGCACGGCGCCGTAGGACACGATGTGATCGTGGCGGGGGTCGAGGCCGGTGGTCTCGAGGTCGATCACGACGAACGTGTCCGCCCGCCAGTCCACGTCCGCCGTGGCCGGCCGCCGCGGTCGCCGGGTGCGAAGTCGTCGGGCCCAGTCGGTCGCCATGCTCACAGTCCCTCATAGCCGAACCACTTGCGGCTCAGTCGGTCCTGGATTCCGCTGATCGTCCGGAAGGCGCTACGCAGGTGCCGTCGCTCCAGTGGGTCGAGCGTGGCCGGGTCGATGGCGGACGCGACCGGTTTGCCCGCCTTGATCGCGGTGATCTGGCTGTCGAAGACGAGGTGGTAGCACAGGCTGAAGGCCCCCGACAGCGCGTCGGCCTCGTCGGCGGTGATCAGGCCGCTGCGATGGGCCCGCTCGAGTCGCTGCGGGGTGGATCCCGTTGGGTCGCCGGTGCGTTGAGCCAACGCACGGGCCAGCGACGCCACCGGGCGCAGGCCGGACTTCTTCAAGTTGAGGTGGCCCTTCTGCTCACCGAAGTGCTCGACGACGAACCCGCGGACGAACCCACTCGGTGGGCGGTCACTCATGGAGAAGCGACTCAAGGCTCGAGTGAAGGCGTCCCGGCCGATGCCGCCGACCAGCGCGGTGCGCAGCGGTTGGACCAATACGGGACGGGTGATCGGACGGGCATCGAGCACGGTCGAGGCCATGAGCAGGTAGTCGATGTTGTCGGGATTGGCGCGCCACACGTCGGCGATCTCACGCCATTGCCGTTGCGACCTGTTGAACAGCGGCGTGGACGCGTTCAGGCCCTGCGGGCACGGCGCCAGACCGCATTTGGTGAGTGCGGCGATCAGGGGTTCGGTGGCAGTGGCGACCTGTTCACGGGTGAACACCGCGTCGGAGGGTTCCTCGACCGCCCACGCCAGTGCGGTGTCGACGTCGGAGTTGGGCAGCGGCTCGCGTCGGCCCAACGAGCCCATCAGCATCCACGAGCAGCCCAGGTCAGCCAAAGGTGAAGTGTCGGAGTGCAGTTCGATGATCTTGCGGAAGATCGACTCGATCATCGCGGACAGCAGCGCACCAAGGTGTTCGACGGGAAGGCCGGCGTCCCAGAGTTCCACGGTGGTGGGTGTCAGCAATCGACAGGCATCGACGAGCTCGTCCATCGTGGTCGCCGCCGCGGCGGCGGAGCGGATCACCAACGGGTTGCGCACCTCGGCGGCGGCCATGTCGACGACACGGACGATGCCGACCGCAGCGCCGACGGCATCGACGACGACGAGGTGGTGGATGCCGTGCTCGACCATGAACAGGTATGCCGTGCTGACGGTGCGGTCGGTGCTCATGGCGATCGCGGGGGTGCTCGCGATGGTCGAGATGGGCGCGTCTACACCGACTTCGCCCGTGGCGACGCGGCGGCGGAAATCGTCGTCGGTGACGATGCCGATCTGGCCGGCTCGGCGGAACAGCGCACACGACCGGCCCGCACTGGTCATGAGTTCGGCGACGGACCGGATGGAGTCGTCGGCGTCGCACCAGGTGATCGGGTGGACGACCTCACCGATCGGGCGCTCCAGGCGGGCGAACGACTCACCGGAGCTGATCAGGCGTTCCCTGGCGACCAGTCCACCGTAGTGCGCGAATCGCAGACGGTCCGGGTGCGTCAGGATGGTGCGCGGGTCGGGCAACCGGTAGCAGAGGGTGTCCTCGGCGGCGCGCACCTGCAGTGGTGGCGGCAGGCCCGAAAGCACCGAGATGTGGCCGAACGTCTCACCAGGGCCGAGGATGTCGGTGATGCGGCCGCGGTCGACGATCTCGACCGCGCCGACTCTGACCACGTAGAGGCAATCCAGTGGTGCCGCGTCGGCTTCGACGATCACCGTGCCCGCCGTGAAGTACTCCACTTCGACGGCCTTGGCGAGCCGATTCAGGTCGTCGTCGTCGTCGAGGCGGTCGTAGGGTGATTGCGCACCGAGGAACTCGAGGAATTCCTTCACGGGTTCGATTCACAGTCCGAATCGTGCTGCAGACTCCGCGTCGACGTCACGAACCGATCGTCCCACGGTCCGTCCGTGGCGAGGCCGCAGTCGGCACGTCCGCCTACATTGGTGGATGCTTCTGCCGCAGCCCTCGGCACTCGAGAGCCGACGGGTGGAGGCCCAAGTTTCAACATCCGACCAATGGCTATACGGCGCGGAAGGTGGCTGCGGGCATGCGTCATGGGACAAGGCAGGTAATCGAAGGGTTAGGAAGTAGATGACGGATACGGCGAGTGACGATCAGACGCGCGAACCAACCGAAATCACCTACGACGAACACCTGCACCCGGCCCGGCCTCGGACTCTGCGCTTCCGGCCGCGGGTCAAGGCACCCTTCGCGCGCCGCTCGATCGCCCAAGACGGTTCGGCCACGGGCGACAACCCGGCCTACGTCTCTTGGCTGCTGTCGCAGTCCATGCTCTCCGACGCCAACGAGATCAGCCAACAGTTCTCCGGTCAGGGCTCGATGTGGCAGAACCCGTTCGCGAACCCCAGCCCTCGCAACGCGGTCTCCACGGCGTCGGTGTGGTTCACCGCCTACCCGCTGTCGCTGATCACTCGGCCCGACGAGTCGTTCCTGACGGCCATGGCCGACGAGGAGATGTGGAAGGCATTCGCCGAGATCGGCATCGAGGGCATCCACACCGGTCCGGTCAAGCGGGCGGGCGGCATCTCGGGTTGGGAGTACACGCCCAGCGTCGACGGCCACTTCGACCGCATCAGCACCCAGATCGATCCCGCATTCGGCACCGAGGACGAGTTCAGGAAGATGTGCGCGACCGCCAACTGGTATGGCGGCACCATCATCGACGACGTCGTCCCGGGCCACACCGGCAAGGGCGCCGACTTCCGGCTCGCAGAGATGCACTTTGCGGACTACCCGGGCATCTACCACATGGTCGAGATCGATCCGAGGGACTGGCACGAGCTGCCGGACACTCCGCCGGGCGTGGACTCGGTCAACATCGACGCCGCCACCGAGGAATGGCTGGACAAGGCCGGATACATCATCGGGCGGTTGCAGCGGGTGATCTTCTACGCCGAGGGCGTCAAGGAGACCAACTGGAGCGTCACCCGACCCGTCGTCGGGGTGGACGGCATCGAACGTCGTTGGGTGTATCTGCACTACTTCAAGGACGGACAGCCGTCCATCAACTGGCTCGATCCGACGTTCGCCGGGATGCGGATGGTCATGGGAGACGCCCTGCACTCGCTGACCGACCTGGGAACGGGGGCGCTGCGTCTGGACGCCAACGGGGTCCTCGGCGTCGAGAAGAGCGCCGCCGAGGGCAGCCCGGCCTGGTCGGAGGGCCATCCGTTGTCGGAGGCGGCCAACCATCTGATCGCCAGCATGGTCCGCAAGGTGGGGGGGTTCACCTTCCAGGAGTTGAACCTCACGATCGACGACATCCGCGAAATCGGGGAAGCCGGCGCGGACCTGTCCTACGACTTCATCAACCGCCCCGCCTACCAGCACGCCCTGGCCACCGGTGACACCGAGTTCCTCCGGCTGACGCTGCGTACCTCGATCGAACTCGGCGTCGACCCGGCCTCGCTCATCCATGCCCTACAGAATCACGACGAGCTGACCTACGAGCTGGTGCACTGGTCCACCGGACACAAGGACGACGTCTACACCTACAAGGGTGAGGAGATGACGGGCGAGGAGGTGGGGGAGTCGGTCCGCCAGGACCTGCTGAACCAGCTCACCGGACCGAAGGCGCCCTACAACTTGGTGTTCACCACCAACGGCATCGCGTCGACCACCGCGACCGTCGTCGCCGCGTCGCTCGGCATCACCGAACTGGACGAAATCCACGACATCGACCCCATCCGCCGGGCCCACTTGCTGCTGGCGATGTTCAATGCGCTGCAACCGGGAGTGTTCGCGCTGTCCGGATGGGACATGTGCGGCATGTTGACGTTGCCGCCGAGCGAGGTCGCCGAGTTGCTCCAAGGGGGCGACACCCGGTGGATCCACCGCGCCGGGCACGACCTCATGGGAGTCAACGAGCGAGCGACCCGCTCGATGGCCGGGATGCCGCGGGGCCGCAGCCTGTACGGCTCCATCCCCGAGCAACTGGCCGACGACACCAGTTTCCTGCGACAGCTCCAGGCCATCCTCCGGGTGCGCTCGCACTACGGCGTCGCCACCAGCCGTCAGGTCGACATCCCCGAGGTCTCACACAAGGGGATGCTCGTGCTCGTGCACCAACTCGAGGACCCCAACCAACACCAGCTGACCATCCTCAACTTCGCCAACGAGCACATCGCGGGCAGCGTGCGCTCCGAGCATCTGCCGCCTGGCAGTCACGTCATGGACATGTTCACCGGCAAGGCGGTCGGCACGGTCGACGACCTGCACAGTTTTGCGGTGGACATGCCGCCCCACCACGGCATGTCACTGCTGGTCGAGGCAGCGGAGGTGGAAGCCGAGCAGTAGCGCGGGGCGCCCTCAGCGGCGGGCCGGCACCGTCAGGGTGCCCCCGGCGGCGGCCTGAAGCAGACAGATCACCGTGCTCGGATCCGGGTTGGACGAAGTGCGATTCTGGTTGGAATCGATCAGATAGGTGATCGTGAAGGTCCCACTGCCGACGGGTTCACCTGTGTACGCGGTGAAACCGTCGTTGCACTTGCGATCGGCGACGTCGGCGACGGCGGTGTTGACCGCCAACGGTGCGCGTAGATAGACCTCGGCGTGATGGGGCGTCGAGCAGTCGACGACCGCCACCGCGATCACGTTGGGATCGTCCACCGGCGGCGGATCGGCCAGGCAGTCGCCGACGTCGAGGTCGAACCAGTTGACGGTCCGTGCCTGCGGTGCCGGTGCTGAGGAAGCCGCGGCGGTGGTCGTGACCGCCGGTGCCGTCGTGTCCGTCGTCGTCCACGACGTGGTGGTCGCAGCATCGTTGGTGGCGCACGCGGACAGCGCCATCGCAGTGGCCACGCAGGCCAGCAGCCCCAAGGCTCCTCGACCACCGTGGTTGTGCACTCGACCACGCTAGCGTTGCGCGAAACCTATGACCGACGGGAGTCCGCACGCCGCGGCGAACTGCGCGGGTGTCAAGCCGTCGGCCGAGTTCATGTCGCAGTTGCCGAAGGGGGGCGCACCGTTGGGCAGCGTGGTTGCGTTGCCGTATCGATGGTCGTCGGTGTACTGGTGGGCCACCTTGCCGGGGTAGTCGGGGTTGGTGCCGTAGGCCGCGACGACGAGGCGGATGCCCTCTGGCTTGACCGGCCACAACCGGTTGAGGTCGCCGACGTTGCCGTAGCCGATGACGCGGCGCGGCTCGCCCACCCAGTCGGCGACGGCCCAGTAGGCGCGGTTGATGCCGTCGGACTGGTCGCCGGTGATCTGCCCGCCCCAGCCCTCGACGTCGATCATCACGGCCATCCGTGGATGCGGCTCACCGACCATGGCCTTGAGCGTGTCGACGGTTTGGCGCCAGTTGCGCCGCCAGACGAAGTAGACGATGAAGAAGTCCAGTTCGCCATCGTCGCAACGACTTTGGCACCAGGAGTAGTTCGTGCTCCAGTTCCGGTCGCGATGGTCGCCGTCATTGGACCTGATGCACAGAACCCGATGAGGATAGCGGTCGTTCACCGGCACCTGCCATTCGGAGACGTCGGCGTAGATCGTGTCCGGCGTCGGACTCACCCCTCCCGTGGTCGGTACACGGGCCCAACATACGGAAGGCCTCCGACCGCGACGACACGGAGCTGTCCACGGGGGCGTCAGTCGTCACGGTGGCGCTGGACGAACTCCAGCAGTCGCGAATCGTCGGAGGTGAAGCGGTCGACTTCCTCGCCGCCGTCGCAGCGCATCAGCGCGACCGTCACCCCGCGCGAGGTCTGCGCCACCACCTGCCAGGTGGCGCCGGCCTCCTGCCACCTAACCAGTTCGGCCACGTAGTCGCGGTCCGCCGACGATCCGTGCACGCCTCTACCATCGCATCCGTGTCGTAGGCTGCCGCCGTGGACACGGGTACCGGGTTGGCCGTCGCCGCGGTGTTCGTCTGGCTCGGCATGGTGCTGGCCATCTCGTTCGTCGAGGCGCCGCTGAAGTTCCGCGCCCCCGGCGTCACACTGAAGATCGGACTTGGCATCGGCCGGTTGGTCTTCCGTGCGCTGAACGTCTTCGAGTACGTGTTCGCCATCGTGATCGCTGCCGCGCTCTTCACTCACGAGACGTCGGCGGCGGTCAACGTCGCACTGTGCGCCGCGGTGGGCGCGTTGTTGACGCAAACCATCGTGGTGCGCCCCCTGCTGGCCCGTGGGTCCACCGCCGTCCTCGAGGGTGATGAAGGTCGACGCTCGCGTGCCCACTTCGTCTATGTGGCGCTCGAACTCGTCAAGGTGATCGCCCTGGTGTGGACGGGTGTTCTACTCATCGGTGCGTGAGACGATGGCGGACATGCGACTTGGATTGCACGCGCTCGGAATCGGGTCGGGCGCAAGGCGTGACGTCATCGACGTCGTGGCCAAGGCCGCCGAGGCGGCCGGATTCGCGACCCTGTGGTCGGGCGAGCACGTCGTCATGGTCGATCGGTCCGGCTCGCGCTACCCCTACTCGGCCGACGGCCGGATAGCCGTTCCCGCCGATGCGGATTGGCTCGATCCGATGATCGGGCTCAGCTTCGTCGCCGCCGCGACGTCGATCATCGGCATCGCGACCGGGGTGCTCCTGCTCCCCGAGCACAACCCCGTTCTGATGGCCAAGCAGGCCGCGACGTTGGACACGCTGTCGGGCGGCCGCTTCACCTTGGGCATCGGGGTGGGCTGGTCACGCGAGGAGTTCGATGCCCTCGGCGTGCCGTTCGAACGGCGGGCTGCGCGCACCGCCGAGTACGTCGAGGCCATGCGGACGCTGTGGCGTGACGACGTGGCCTCCTTCCGCGGCGAATTCGTCGGCTTCGACTCGGTGCGGGTCAACCCGAAACCGGTTCGGGGCGGCCGCATTCCGATCGTGCTCGGCGGCAACAGCGATGCGGCGCTGCGCAGGGTCGCCGACTGGGGCGACGGCTGGTACGGATTCAACGTCGACGGACCGGCAGCGGTGGCGCAGCACGTCGCGAAGATCCGAGCGTTCTGCGTGGAGCGGGGCCGCGATGTGACGGCGCTGCGGCTGGCGGTGGCGCTGCGCGATCCGCAGCGGTCCGACGTCGCCGAACTCGCCGACCTCGGCATCGACGAATTGGTGTTGGTGGCGGCCCCGCCTGACGATGCCGATGCGGCGGCGGACTGGGTGCGCGAACTGGCGGCTCAATGGATGCCAGCCCTCTCCTGAGGAGGTAGGGAAAGGCGATGTTGACGCGCCGCGCCCTGATGCTGGCGGTAAGGTCTGCTGTCGGTGAAGCCAGCGGATAGCGAGAACCCCGAGGACTCGCACGGCGAGTTGCCGTCAGATCCCGATGTCGCTTCCGTATCGAGCAAGCCGTTGCATCTGCGGCCGTCCGCCCTGGCATGGGTGTTCGCCGGCGGTGTCGTCGGCACGGGCCTGCGATACCTGATCGAGAATCTGCTGGCCCACGACCCGTTGGGCTGGCCGTGGGCCACCTTCCTCATCAACCTCGGTGGCGCGTTCATCCTTGGCTCCCTGCTCGAAGGATTGGCGCGTCTCGGAGACGACTCGGGCTGGCGGCAGCGCGCGCGCCTCTGCGCAGGCACCGGCGGCTGTGGGGCCTTCACGACCTACAGCACCCTGGCGCTTGAGGTGGTGCTTCTCGATCGACACGGCCACCTCGGCACCGCAGTCGCCTACGGGATCTCGAGCGTGGTCGGCGGACTCGTGACGGCCTGGCTCGGAATCGTGGTCGCCGCTGGGGCTCACCGCCGACGGGAGCGCGCGTGATCGTCGTCCTCACCCTCGTCGCGGGAGCCTGCGGAGCTTTGGCTCGGTTCCTGCTCGACTCATCGATCAAGAGCAGATGGCAATCACCGTTCCCGCGGGCGACGGTGATCATCAACGTCACGGGATCGCTGTTGCTCGGCATCCTCGCCGGGTTGGTGCTGTTTCACGGCCAGCCCACCGCGTGGCAGACCGTCGTCGGCACCGGATTCTGTGGGGGGTACACGACTTTCAGCACGGCCAGTTTCGAGACCGTCCGACTGGTTCAGCAGAACCGGCGGTCGCTGGCTCTCCTCAACGCGGTTGGCTCCCTGGTCTTGTCGGTCGCCGCGTGTGCCGTCGGGTTCGCCGTGGTGTGGGCGCTCTAGGGTTCGGCTGACTGAATTCTTGGTGACGCGCACGTGCGGTGCGCGTCGAGGGAGCAGAATCGAATTCATGTCAGCCAACCCACGTGCCGGAAAACCGGCTCTTCCAGAAGACCTCATCGACGTGGCCCAGGTGGTCACCGCGTACTACAGCGTGGTGCCCGACCCGGAGGACATCAATCAGCAGGTCGCGTTCGGGACGTCGGGGCACCGCGGGTCCAGCCTCGATGCCGCGTTCAACGAGGCGCACATTCTCGCCACCACCCAGGCCATCGCCGAGTACCGCGCCGCACAGGGCACCACCGGCCCACTGTTCATCGGGCGTGACACGCACGCGCTGTCCGAGCCCGCGTGGGTGTCCGCACTCGAGGTGCTCGCCGCCAACGATGTGGTCGCGATGATCGACGGCGCCGACCGGTACACCCCGACGCCCGCGGTCAGCCACGCCATCCTGGCGTTCAACCGCGGCCGCGACAGCGACCTCGCCGACGGCATCGTGGTCACCCCGTCGCACAACCCGCCGCGCGACGGCGGCTTCAAGTACAACCCGCCCAACGGTGGCCCCGCCGACACGGACGCCACGGGCGTAATCGCCAAGCGCGCCAACGAGATACTGCGGGGTGGTCTCGCCGACGTGAAGCGGGTCCCGCTGGCGCGGGCGCTGCAGATCGCCGAGCGCCACGACTACCTCAATGCCTACATCGCCGATCTGCCGAACGTCGTCGACATCCATGCCATCCGCGCTGAAGAGATCCGGATCGGCGCCGATCCGCTCGGCGGCGCCAGCGTCGACTACTGGGGGGCGATCGCCGAGACGCACAAGCTCAATCTCACGGTGGTCAACCCGCTGGTCGATGCGACCTGGCGATTCATGACGCTGGACACCGACGGCAAGATCCGCATGGACTGCAGCTCGCCCAATGCCATGGCGTCGCTGATCGGCAAGATCGGCGACTACCAGATCGCCACCGGCAACGACGCCGACTCCGACCGGCACGGCATCGTCACCCCCGACGGCGGATTGATGAACCCGAATCACTACCTTGCCGTCGCGATCGACTATCTCTACTCGCACCGGCCGAACTGGCCGGGCTCGACCGCCGTCGGGAAGACCGCAGTGAGCTCGTCGATCATCGACCGGGTCGTGGCGGGGCTCGGTCGCAAGCTGGTGGAGGTGCCCGTCGGCTTCAAGTGGTTCGTCGACGGTTTGATCAGCGGCACAATCGGATTCGGAGGTGAGGAGAGTGCGGGCGCGTCGTTCCTGCGGACCGACGGGTCGGTGTGGACCACCGACAAAGACGGCATCATCCTGGCGCTGCTGGCCTCGGAGATCCTTGCCGTGACGGGGTCGACGCCGTCGCAGCGCTACGCGGAGCTCGCCGAGAAGTACGGTGCGCCGACGTACGCGCGCATCGACGCGCCCGCGAACCGCGAGCAGAAGGCACGCCTTGGCAAGCTCTCGCCGGAGCAGGTGACCGCGACGGAGCTGGCTGGCGAGACGATCACGGCGAAGCTGACGACCGCCCCCGGCAACGGTGCGCCGCTGGGTGGGCTCAAGGTGACGACCGAGAACGCCTGGTTCGCCGCGCGCCCGTCCGGCACCGAGGACGTGTACAAGATCTACGCCGAGTCCTTCAAGGGGCCCGAGCACCTGGCGGAGGTGCAGGAAGCAGCCAAGGAGTTGGTGAATACAGTCATAGGGTGAGTTCTGTCGCGGAGGGTGACTGTTCGGCTTCGGAGGGCAGGAGCGAAGCGACCCGGGAAACAGCCCAGCAGAAGCCGAAGCTCCCGAGCGAAGTCTGGGTTCTGGTCACGGCCAATGCCGTCATCGCGCTCGGCTACGGCGTCGTCGCGCCGGTACTGCCGCAGTACGCCCGCAACTTCGGCGTGAGCATCGCCGCCGCGACGTTCGTCATCACGGCCTTTGCGTTGATGCGGTTGTGTGCTGCGCCGGTCAGCGGCGTGCTGGTGCAGAAGCTGGGGGAGCGGCGCATCTACCTGACCGGCCTGGTGATCGTCGCGCTGTCCACGGGAGCGTGCGCATTCGCGCAGACGTACTGGCAGCTGCTGGTATTCCGATCGCTCGGCGGATTCGGGTCGGCGATGTTCACGGTGTCCTCGCTTGGGCTGATGATCCGGATCTCGCCATCGGACGCGCGCGGACGCGTCGCCGGCCTGTTCTCCAGTGCGTTCCTGGTCGGTTCGGTGGGCGGGCCGGTCCTCGGCAGCCTCACCGTCGGACTCGGCTTGTCGGCACCGTTCGTCATCTACGGCGTCGCGCTGCTGATCGCGGTCGCCGTGGTGTTCTTCCGCCTGCGGCACTCATCGCTGGCGGCGCCGCACGTGGAGACCGAGCCGGCGATCTCGCTGCGGACGGCGCTGCGCAACCGCGCCTACCGGGCGGCACTGTTCTCCAACTTCGCCACCGGGTGGTCGGCGTTCGGCCTGCGCATCGCGCTGGTGCCGCTATTCGTGGTGGAGGTGCTCGGGCGCGGCGCCGGAATGGCGGGACTCGCGTTGGCGACGTTCGCGATCGGCAACGTCTCGGCGGTGATCCCGAGCGGCTACGTGTCCGACCGGATCGGCAGGCGCAAGCTGATGATCTGCGGCCTGACGGTATCGGCCGTGACGACGGTGTTGGTCGGGTTCACCGACTCGCTGCCGCTGTTCCTGGTGCTCGCGTACGTCACCGGTGCGGCGACGGGCATGTTCATCTCGCCCCAGCAGGCCGCCGTCGCCGACATCATCGGCAGCAAGTCGCGCGGTGGCACCGCAGTGGCGACGTTCCAGATGATGTC
>JAOPWT010000516.1 GCA_025965555.1 Mycobacterium sp. | reverse complement strand
CGGAGGGCGACCTGGAAGGCTAGGGGCCGCTGGATCCCGGCGGGCAGGAGCGCAGCGACTCGGGGAACTACATCCGGCGGGCAGGAGCGCAGCGACTCGGGGAACTACATCCGGCGGGCAGGAGCGCAGCGACTCGGGGAACTACATTGGGCCCATGCCCGTCACGTTTGCCGAGGTCGCCAAGTCCGAGTACATCCTGTTGACCACCTTCACCAAGGATGGCAGGCCCAAGCCGACGGCCATCTGGGCCGCGCCGCAGGGCGACCGCCTGATCGCGATCACCCAGGAGGGGTCGTGGAAGGTGAAGCGCATCCGCAACACCCCGCGCGTGACCATCGCCGAGTGCGATCGCGGCGGCAAGCCCAAGGGCGAGGCCGTCGAGGCCGTCGCCGCCGTGTTGGACAAGTCGGCCAACGGCGCCACCTACGACGCCCTCGGCAAGCGGTACGGCCTGATCGGCAAGACCTTCAACGTCTTCTCCAAGCTGCGCGGCGGCATGACCAAGAACGTGACCATCGAGCTGACGGCGGCCCACTGATGCCGAAGTTCGAGGACGTCTACGGCGAGAGGTACCTGCTGCTGACCACCTTCACCAAGGACGGCAAGCCCAAGCCGACGCCGGTGTGGGGGGTTCCCGAAGGGGACAAGCTCTTGATCAGCACCGACAAGGGGTCGTGGAAGACCAAGCGCATCAACAACACTCCGCGCGTCACGATCCAGAAGTGCGGCGTCCTCGGCAAGGTCAAGGGCGAGCCCGTCGAAGCCGTGGCGCGGATGCTGCCCGGATCCGACACCAAGCGGGTGTTCGACATGGCAACCAAGCGCTTCTGGTACCACGCGTGGTGGTGGGTGCCGCAGGCGATCTTCCGCGGTGGCGTCGAGAAGGTCCACGCCGCGATCGAGATCGAGGCCCCGCCCGCCGGCTCGGCGGGTTAGGAACCCGCGGGGCGCGCCGCGCGTTGTCAGCTCATGGCTATGCGGCTCTTTCTGGTCTACGTCCTCGTCGAACTGGCGGTGGTGGTCGCGCTGGTGTCCGCGATCGGGTTCGGGTGGACGTTCTTGCTGGTCGTCGGCACCTTCGCTGTCGGTCTCGCGCTGGCGGGCTCGCAGGTTAAGCGGCAGATCCAGCGGTTGCGGACCGGGCTGGCCTCCTCCCAGGGCGCAGTTTCGGACGGCGCCCTGGTGGCCCTCGGCACGGTGCTGACCGTCGTGCCCGGCCTGGTCACCTCGGCGCTGGGGCTGCTTCTCCTGCTGCCGCCGACGCGTGCCGCCGCCCGCCCGGCGGTGACGGCGCTCGCAGCGCGTCGTCTCGGCCGGATGCCGCTCATCGTCACGACGGCCGGTTCTGCCTACCGGCCGACCCGCGGTGACTACATCGACGGCGAGGTGATCGACGTGACCGACGTCGAGCCGCCCAGCCTGCCGAAACACCCCGACGTCGCTTGACGACGCTTCTGGTCGGCGGCCAGGTCTACAGTCCGGCGATGCCGGACGCGACCGCGATGGCGGTCAGCGACGGCCCCCACGGCGTGGTGGCGTGGCTCGGCGCCGACGACGTCGGCCACCGCCAGTTTCCCGACGCGCGGGTCGTCGACCTCGACGGCGGTTTCGTGACGCCGGCCTTCGTCGACAGCCACGTCCACGTCACCGCGACCGGACTTGTGCTCGTTGGCCTCGACCTTCGCCCTGCCACCTCGCGCGACGAGGCCCTGAGAATGCTCGTCGACTACGCGCGCCGGAACCCCACCGGACCCATCTGGGGACACGGCTGGGACGAGTCACGGTGGCCGCAACCCGCCGCGCCAACCACCTCTGACCTCGACCGACTGCTGGGCGATCGGCCTGCCTACCTGGCGCGCGTTGACGTGCACTCCGCGGCGGCGTCGACGGCACTCAGGAGGTCGGTGCCCGGGCTGGCGGGGGCGACCGGTCACCACGACCAACTGCCATTGACGGCGGAAGCGCACCATCTGGTGCGCGCCGCGGCCAGGAGTTCGTTGACGCCTGCGCAGCGCAGGGAGGCGCGGCTGGCCGCCCTCGAGCTGGCCGCCCGCTCCGGCATCGCCGCGGTCCACGAATGCGCGGGGCCCGACATCGGCGGCATCGACGACTGGAACGAACTCAACGCGCTGGCGCACGGCGTAGAGGTCGTCGGCTACTGGGGTGAGGCGGTGGCCTCGGCCGCGCAGGCTCGCGAGTTGGTCGGCGACGCGGGGGTGCGCGGGCTGGCCGGAGATCTGTTCGTCGACGGGGCGCTCGGCTCGCACACGGCGTGGTTGCACCAGGCCTACGACGATGCGCCCGACTGTGTCGGCAACGCCTATCTCGATGGTGATGCCGTCGAGGCGCACCTGAACGCGTGCACGGAGGCGGGGATCACCGCGGGCTTCCACGTCATCGGTGACGCCGCGGTCTCCTCGGTGGTGGACGCCTTGTCGCGCGTCGTGGACCGTCACGGCGCGCCTGCCGTCGCCCGCTGCGGTCATCGCCTCGAACACGTCGAGATGGTCTCCGAGGCGCAGGCCGGGCTGCTCGGAAACTGGGGCGTGATCGCCAGCATGCAGCCGAACTTCGATGCGCTGTGGGGCGGCCCCGACGGCATGTACGCCAAGCGGTTGGGTGCCGAGCGAGCAGGTCGGCTCAATCCGCTCGCGCTGTTAGCATCCCATGGCGTGCCACTCGCCTTCGGTTCGGATACCCCGGTCACCGGCATGAATCCGTGGGAATCGGTACGGGCGGCGACTACTCACCGCACCCCGGGAAGCGCCGTGTCGGCGCGGGCGGCGTTCTCGGCTGCCACCCGCGGCGCGTGGCGGGCAGGCGGTGTCCGTGACGGCGTCGCAGGCACCCTGACCCCTGGCGCACCGGCCAGCTACGCGGTGTGGGACGTGCCCGGCGGTCTCGGCGCGCTCGAGGTCGCCGCGCCGGCCGACACCGTGCAACGGTGGTCCACCGACCCGCGCTCCCGCATTCCCGCGCTGCCAAGACTGTCTCCGGGTGCGCCCCTGCCCGTATGTCGTCAGACGGTCCACCGGGGTGTCACCATCCATGGTTGAGCGCAGGCATCGACGTGAGTGGTCGCGACCGAGCGACGACACCGACTCGTTCCCGGCCGTGGTCTCCGATGACGACGACGTGGACGGGGACGCGGTCGCGGTGGCGGTCGCGGAGGATCCCTCCGAGGAGTCTGCCGAGACCACCGCGCCCGGCACCGACCTCCGGTCACGGGTCGTCGCGCGGCTGCAACGAACGCTCGGTCCGCGTGCACTGCGGATCTCCGCCTCGATCGCCGCCGGGTTGATGGTCTGCGTCAGCTTCCCGCCGTTCGACTGGTGGCTCTCGGCATTCGTCGCCTTCGCGCTTCTCGCGTGGGTGATGACCCACCCGTCGACCACCAAGGCCGGCGGCTTCGGCTACGGGTTCCTCTTCGGGCTGGCGTTCTACGTGCCGCTGCTGCCCTGGATCAGTGGATTGGTCGGGGCGTTTCCGTGGCTGGCGCTGTCGGCGATGGAGGCACTCTTTCCTGCCGTGTTCGGGCTGCTCGCCGTCATCGTGCGGCGCCTTCCCGGCTGGCCGGTGTGGCTCGCCTGCCTGTGGGTACTGGCCGAGTGGCTGAAGTCGACCATCCCCTTCGGCGGATTCCCTTGGGGGGTCGTCGGATTCGCCCAGGACAACAGTCCGTTGTTGGTCATCGCGCACGTCGGTGGCGTGCCGCTGGTGTCGTTCGCGGTGGCGCTCGTCGGCTTCAGCCTCGGTGCGATCACCATCGAGGCGGTGCAGTGGTGGCGGACCGACCACCACACCGGTCACGGGCTCCCTCCCGCAGTCGTGGTGCCCGGCGTCAGCGTGGCGCTCGTCCTCCTCACCGTCGCGTTGGCCACCCCGTACGTGCGGCAATCCGGTGCGGGTGCGGGGGAGGACCCGACCACGACGGTCGCGGCGGTCCAGGGCAACGTCCCACGGCTGGGGCTCGAGTTCAACGCGCAGCGACGCGCCGTGCTCGACAACCACGTCAGCGAGACCCTGCGGCTCGCCGAGGACGTCCGGACCGGACGCGCACCGCAGCCCGCCGTCGTCATCTGGCCGGAGAACTCATCGGACATCGATCCGATCGCCAACCGCGACGCGGCCGACCAGATCGGCGTCGCCGCCGACGCGATCCGCGCGCCCATCCTGGTCGGCGCCGTCGTCTCGGCCCCCGGCTACACGCCCGAGGATCCGCAGGCGACGAACACCGTGATGGTCTGGGACGGGACGAACGGGCCTGGTGAGCGGCATGACAAGAAGATCGTGCAGCCGTTCGGTGAGTACCTGCCGTGGCGGAGTTTCTTCAGATTGCTTTCGTCGTTCGCCGATCGTGCAGGTTACTTCGTGCCGGGAACCGGAAACGGTGTAGTCCACGCCGCGGGGATCCCGATCGGCGTGACGACCTGCTGGGAGGTGATCTTCGACCGCGCAGCCCGTGAATCGGTGCTCAACGGCGCGCAGTTCATCGCCGTCCCGACGAACAACGCGACGTTCGACGAGTCGATGAGCGCCCAGCAGCTCTCCTTCGCGAGGCTGCGGGCCGTCGAGCACGACCGCTACGTGGTGGTGGCGGGTACCACGGGCATCAGTGCCGTGATCGGACCGGACGGGCGCGAATTGTCGCGCACCGCCTTCTTCGAACCGGCCTACCTCGACGCTCAGATCCGGTTGAAGACCAGCCTCACACCGGCCACCCGCTGGGGCCCGGTGCTCCAGGGACTGATCGTGTTCGCTGGTGCTGCCGCTGTCGCTGGGGCGATGCTGCACAATGGACGGTTCGCGGAGAAGTTCGCGCGTCGCCGCCAGAAGGTGACCGGCCGCGGAGACGTCGAAGACGGCTCGGTCGACGACGACGAAGACGAAGGAGCGACATGACCGACGAGCGAGAAGCGCAGCGGGACCGCGCATTGAGCTCCGGTGGCGACCGCCCCAGTCAGCGCACACTGGTCATCATTCCGACCTACAACGAGCGGGAGAACCTGCCGTTGATCGTCGGGCGGGTGCACGCGGCGCGCTCCGAGGTCCACGTACTCATCGTCGACGACGGCAGTCCCGACGGCACCGGGGAACTGGCCGACGACCTCTCGCTGGCCGATCCCGACCGCGTTCACGTGATGCACCGTGCCAACAAGGCGGGTCTCGGCGCGGCCTACCTGGCCGGTTTCGCCTGGGGCCTCGGCAGGGGCTACACGGTCCTCGTCGAGATGGACGCCGACGGCTCGCACGCTCCCGAGGAGCTGCACCGACTGCTCGATGCCGTCGACGCGGGCGCCGACCTGTCGATCGGCTCGCGCTATATCGACGGCGGTACGGTCCGAAACTGGCCGCGACGACGAATGGTGCTGTCGCGAGCGGCCAATGGCTACTCGCGGATCGCGCTAGGGGTCGAGGTCAACGACATCACCGCTGGCTACCGCGCCTACCGGCGTGAGGTGCTCGAGAAGATCGAGCTGGACACCGTCGACTCGAAGGGTTACTGCTTCCAGATCGAGATGACCTGGCGCACCATCACCGCCGGGTTCTCCGTCGTCGAGGTGCCCATCACGTTCACCGAACGCGAGCTGGGCAAGTCGAAGATGAGCGGCTCCAACATCCGCGAGGCCATCTTCAAGGTCGCCGGGTGGGGCCTGCGCGGCCGTCTGGACCACGCCCGCGGCGTGGTCCACTAGCCCGAGAGCTTAGCTGCTGCTACCGCGCCTGCGGGTCTTGATGATGTCCATGCGCTCCTTGAGCAGCTCGTCGAGTTCCTCGACGGATCGACGCTCGAGCAGCATGTCCCAGTGCGTACGCGGCGGCTTGACCTTCTTGGGCTCGGGCACGTCGCCATCGATCAGCGTGCCCTCCAAGCCGTTGCGGCACGGCCACGTGCCGGGGATCTCGGCCTCGTCGGCGAACGGAACCTCGAACTCCTCGCCGTTTTCGGTCCGGTAACGCGCCACCTGACGGGGCGCCAAGTCATGGTTGCGGTCGGTCTCGTAGCTCACGGCTCCGAGTCGACTACCTCGCAGGACACGATCAGCCATCGTCACTACTCCTCATCAAACAAATGTTCCGCGGGTATCAACGCAGCCAAACGGCGCGAAGTTCCCGACGCGACTGTCCATGATACCGGGATCGACGCGGTTGGCCGTTTACAGTCGATTCCCGTGGCACCCGAAACCCGCCGACGGACCCGAGTGCAACCCTGCCGTTGGTGCGGTCGCGAGGTCCCCGACGCCGGGATGGGGCGGCGCAGGCAGTACTGCAGGCAGTCCTGTCGCCAGCGCGCCTACGAGCAGCGGGCGATGGTGAAGGGCACGTCGGTGGCACCCGATTCCGTGGTGCTGACGGCCGACGAGGCGGCTCAACTGTCGGACCGGGTCTATCAGGTCCGGTGCGCCGCCGAAGACATGGCCACGGCGATCGAGGAAGGCGCCGCAGGCCCTGAATTGCGGGATCTCTGCGACGAACTGATGCGTGCGGCGAAGGCGGCCGACGGCTGGCGTTGAACAAAACGGGCCGCTGCTGCGTTCGCCTCTGTGCAGGCGTTTCACAGTTACGATGGCCATCGGCGACCACCAGCGTCGCCCGCACTGGATCGGAACCGAGTGTCCATGTCGTCAACGGACGCAGCCCCCGAGTCGGCCTTCACCGGCCGGGCGTCAACGGTGGCATCAGCGGCCGCGACTTCGAGCAGGCCGAACTACAACAGCTCAACGCCGCGCAGTTCCAGGCCCAGGTCCGCAACAAGCGGATCCTGCAGCAGGCGGATCAGTCCGTCACCTTGCAGAACGGCACCTTGATCTCGAAGATCAACGGCCGCAACGTGACCGCAAAGGTCGTGACGGGCACCACGCGGTTCGGCTAGCAGAACTCTGGCGCACGGGCCCTGCCGGGCCACGGTCTCGACGACCGCCCGGCAGGGCCCTTCCCTTTGCGTCACCGCGAGTAGAAACCTTGGTGAACGCTGGCGGGCTACGTAGCGTCACCTCATCGTGCCCGCATCCGTCCAGCCGCCCGCCGTGACCACGGTGGCGCCTGCGACCGCGAAAGTGCGCCTGCGACAGCACAAGTGGGGTCTATTCCGGCTGGCGTCGCCCGTCGTGCTGCTGGCACTGTGGCAGCTCGGCAGCGCAATTGGGCTGATCCCACAGGACGT
>JAOPWT010000501.1 GCA_025965555.1 Mycobacterium sp. | reverse complement strand
CGGAGAGCAGCAATGAGGGCGAGGGTGCCATTGGCGAACGTGGCGGAATGCAGATCCGGGCCGATGTAATCGGCCACCGCGCGCGCAAATCGGCACTCTTTTGGTCCGAAGTTGGTGTACCAGTTGGCGTCGACGATCTCCTGGAACTCCTGGGCCAATTCCGTTGGCGAGGGAAACCTGGGTCGAATGAATGGAATCTCAGAGGGCATCGAGCCAGTCACCTCGAATCCTCGTGATCGTGGCGGGGATACCGACGACGACGGCATTGGGCGTCACCACGTCGCGCAACACAGTGGCGCCCGCGCCAATCACGACACCGGGTGCAATGCTCACGTTGTTCGAGATCGTCGCCCCGATACCGACGAAGACGCCGTCGCCCAATCGGACGCGGCCGCCGACGTTCGCGCCGGGCCCCACCGTGACGAACGGTCCGAGTTCGACATCATGGCTCAGGGTTGCGCCGACGTTCACCAGGCAGTGCTCGCCTACCGTGACATTCACTGTCAGCACGGCCCCCGGGGCGATGACTGCGCCCGCGCCGATGCGGCAGGACGGATCTACGTATGCCGCCGAAGAGATGATCGTTGCGAAGCGGTTGCCCGGCCACACGGCCACCAGGTCGCGGCGCACCGCTGGAGGACCGACCGCGGCGACGACCCACGAATCGCGGTCGCGTTTGGTTGGCGATGAGACGTCGATCTGATCGGGACTGCTGGTGTCGCGAAAGTCGCTCGAGACGGCCCAGAACAGTTCCGTGCTGCGCGGCAAGTAGGACGCGACTTCTCGAGCCTGCCCGCCGGCGCCGAGCAGTCCGATGCGTTCGGGCGTCGGGGCCTTCATCTTGTCGTCCAACAGCGCGACGCTCGGCTCAGCGGGCCACATGGTCAATGCAATCTACGCGTAGGCATGCGGACCGATTTGCCCTCGAAGTTAGCTCGGCAATTCGACAATGGATACGAAAGTCAGCGGTCGGCTCACGTCGCACGCCATTCGGAAAGATCCGACGTGCGTACAAATGTCTGCATTTAAGACTTGATGCCACTTCGGTAGAAGTCTTCGAACGCAATTGAATCGCCACCCCCATGTGCAATCCCAACTATCCCCTGGTCAGGCGCTTTCTGTGCGGCTGACGCTCGAGTCAAATCGCAGAGTACCTCACACCTGCTCAACAGGCGGGGTCGTTTTCAGCAAGGGTGGACATACCTTTTGCCTGAAAATGTAAGAACATCCCCGGCGTCGGTTCTCATCGAATCAATTCATTTGGGACAATTGGCAGTTACTTGGCTATATAGCACTTGTCAGAACATCAGCAACCTCGCACAAACGAAGTGGACCCGCTCCGAGGTCGTTTCGAGGCGGCTCGTTTCAGCACGCGGTTCGACTTCAACGGAGGCCGCTGCCTGCCGCCGACGGTCCTTCTTGTGGCTCAGTGACCCAAACGGCCGCGACCGAGGCGCAGCAGGATCATCGCGAGATCCTTGCCCTCGGGACCGAGCGCGCTGTAGCGCTCGATGACCTTCATCTCACGGCTGTGCACCAGGCGGGTCCCGCCGGAGGCCATCCGTGCCTTGCCGATCATCTGGGACACCGCGGCCCGCCGCTGGACGGCGGCCAGGATCTCGGCGTCGAGCCGGTCGATCTCGAGGCGCAGGTCGTCGATGTCGGGCACGTGTTCGGTTTCGGTACTCATGGGGGGTGACTCCGTACTCTCGTCTCGTGTGGGTTCTGGTCTCATCCGTATTCGGGCCTCACACAAGAGACGAGCCCCGGATCGCAGAAGCGGACCGCGGGGCTCTGGGGAAGCAGCTAGACCACGGGCACCGCTGGCCGGTACCCGTGAAAAAATCGTCCATGCTGATTGAGCACGAAACGAGTGTGCCACCAATGGCCACGTCCGCGCAAAGTGTCTCTGGTCAGCGGTAAGTTGAAGTTCGACATGACCTCCGAAGTTTTAGCCACCGAAACGGATCAGCTCCTCGAAGGGCTCAACCCGCAGCAGCGCAAGGCCGTGCTCCACGAGGGCTCGCCGCTGCTGATCGTCGCAGGCGCCGGGTCGGGTAAGACGGCGGTGCTGACGCGTCGCATCGCCTACCTGCTGGCCGCCCGCGACGTCGGCGTTGGCCAGGTGCTGGCCATCACGTTCACCAACAAGGCCGCCGCGGAGATGCGCGAGCGCGTCGTCCAGCTGATCGGTCCGCGGGCCCGGTCCATGTGGGTGTCGACGTTCCACTCCACGTGCGTGCGGATCCTGCGCAACCAGGCGTCGCTGCTGCCGGGCCTCAATTCGAACTTCTCGATCTACGACGCCGATGACTCACGCCGTCTGCTGATGATGATCGGTAAGGACATGGGGCTCGACACCAAGCGGTACACCCCGCGGCTGCTGGCCAACTCGATCTCCAACCTGAAGAACGAGCTCATCGATCCCGACAAGGCCGCCTTCGAGGCGTCCGAGGGCGACGACGACCTGGCCCGGATCGTCGCCGAGGTGTACGGCGAGTACCAACGCCGGTTGCGGGCCGCAAACGCGTTGGACTTCGACGATCTGATCGGTGAGACGGTCGCCGTGCTGCAGGCCTTTCCGCAGATCGCGCAGTACTACCGTCGGCGTTTCCGGCACATCCTGGTCGACGAGTATCAGGACACCAACCATGCGCAGTACGCACTGGTGCGTGAGCTGGTGGGCCACGACCTGGAGGAGGGCGCCGACGGGGTCCCGCCCGCCGAACTGTGCGTCGTCGGCGATGCCGACCAGTCGATCTACGCGTTCCGCGGCGCGACCATCCGCAACATCGAGGACTTCGAGCGCGACTACCCGAACGCGACGACCATTCTGCTGGAACAGAATTACCGTTCGACGCAGAACATCCTTTCGGCGGCCAACTCCGTCATCTCCCGCAACGCGGGTCGTCGCGAGAAGCGGCTGTGGACCGACGCGGGCGAAGGCGAGCTGATCGTCGGCTATGTCGCCGACAACGAACACGACGAGGCGCGCTTCATCGCCGAGGAGATCGACGCGCTCGTCGACCGTGGCGACATCAACTACAGCGACGTCGCGGTCTTCTACCGCACCAACAACTCGTCGCGCGCGGTGGAAGACGTCTTCATCAGAGCGGGCATCCCGTACAAGGTGGTCGGTGGCGTCAGGTTCTACGAGCGCAAGGAGATTCGGGACATCGTCGCGTACCTCCGAGTGCTGGACAACCCCGGCGACTCGGTGAGCATGCGCCGCATCCTGAATACGCCGCGGCGGGGCATCGGCGACCGCGCGGAGGCGTGCGTCGCCGTGTACGCGGAGAACACCGGCGCCAGCTTCAACGACAGCCTGCAGGCGGCCGCCGAAGGCAGGGTGCCGATGCTGAACACGCGCTCGGAGAAGGCGATCGCCGGCTTCGTCGCGTTGCTCGACGAGTTGCGCGGCATGCTCGGTGACGAGCTCGGTGAACTCGTCGAGGCCGTGCTCGATCGCACCGGGTACCGGCGCGAGCTTGAATCGTCAAGTGATCCACAGGATTTGGCGCGCCTGGACAACCTCAACGAACTCGTCAGCGTCGCGCACGAATTCAGCATCGATCTGGCCAACGCCGCCGCGCTGCGTGAGGAGGAGCCGGACCTCCAGGACGAGGACATCCCCGACACCGGCGTGCTGGCGCAGTTCCTGGAACGCGTGTCGCTGGTCGCCGACGCCGACGACATCCCCGAGAACGGTTCGGGCGTCGTGACGATGATGACGTTGCACACCGCCAAGGGCCTGGAATTCCCCATCGTGTTCGTCACCGGCTGGGAGGACGGCATGTTCCCGCACATGCGCGCCCTCGGCGATCCGCTCGAACTGTCCGAGGAACGGCGGCTGGCCTACGTCGGCATCACCCGCGCCAGGCTGAGGTTGTACCTGAGCCGCGCCAAGGTGCGGTCGTCGTGGGGGCAGCCGATGCTCAATCCCGAATCCCGGTTCCTGCGCGAGATCCCGCAGGAGCTCATCGACTGGCGTCGCGTCGAAGCGCCGCAGTCGTCGTTCGGTGCGCCCGTCAGCGGGGCTGGTCGGTTCGGTACGCCACGGCCATCGCCCGCGCGCACGGCGGGCGCCCGCACCCGCCAGGCGATCACCCTGGAGCCCGGCGATCGCGTGACGCACGACAAGTACGGGCTCGGACGCGTGGAGGAGGTGTCCGGCATTGGCGAAGCCGCAATGTCGCTCATCGACTTCGGTAGCGCGGGCCGGGTCAAGCTGATGCACAACCACGCACCGATCCAGAAGCTTTGACGGCGGGCTGGAGCGCAGCGACCCGGGGATGGTGTCAGCGGCACCACCGGTTGGTGGCGGGCAGCAGGGCGAGCACGATGCTCGCGACGGGTAGCACCGGAATGGCGTAGACGATCTGCGGCAGGTCTGCGCCTGCGACGAACAGGCCGGCGAAGATCATCAGCGCGACGACGGCGCCGACGACGATCAGCAGTCGGCCGATGCGACGGCGCAGCAGCAGCGAGATGAGTCCGCCGATGGTGGCCGCCGCGGACACTGCGGACAGGAAACCTATTGCGATGCAGAACAATTCGTCGGTGCGCCACCATCCGGTGATCAGCGATGTGGCGATCACCGCGGTGGCCCAGCCGCTGAGGATGCTGACCGCGGCGGCGGCGGAAGCCGCGGCCGGTGAGGGACGTGGGTGGCCCGGCCTACCGGCGGCCGGGGAAGTGGCGCGGGCGAGGTAGCTCGTGTGCGCGTCGAGCGACTGGGTCAGATCCGCCGGTGCCGCCGGAAAGGACCCGGTGGGGTGTCGGCGGATGATGCCGGTTTGCTGCTCCGAGGAATCGGGAGGTGGCGGGGGCGCCGCGTCGGGCTGCCGCCGGATGATGCGGGTCGGGTCGGAGGGAGGTCCGCCGGAGGTCACCGGTCAGCCGACGTAGTTGCCGGGACTCAGCCCCTTTGCGGCAAGCCACGGCACCGGATCGACGTAATCGGTGCCGTTCTTCAGTACCGAGAAGTGCAGGTGCGGGCCGGTCGACTGACCCCGGTTGCCGATGGTGGCGATCTGATCTCCTGCCATGACGCGCTGGCCGGGGCTGACGAGCCAGGTGTTCACGTGGCCGTACAGCGTGACGGTGCCGTCGGAATGGCGGATCTTGACCCAGGCGCCGTAGCCCGCTGTCGGGCCTGCGTCGGTCACGACACCGTCTTCGGCGGCCAGGATCGGGGTGCCGATCGCGTTGGCGATGTCGATGCCTGCGTGCAGGACGCCCCAGCGGTAGCCGAAGCCCGACGTCCACACACCCTTGGCGGGGAAGACGTACTCAGGACGGGCGAGGCGCGCTTCCCGTTCGGCGCGCTCGGCGGCGAACGCGGCGCCGTTGGCGAACTCCTGGCTGTGCACCGCCTCGCTGGCGGCGGGGGCAACGGTGACGATCTGCATGCCGTCGGCGGAGCCCGTGATGGCACCGCCGTCGACGAATGCGTTGGGGCCCGCGGCGACCATCTGGTCGACGGGTGCCTGGTCGGTGGAGTTGACCACGGAGTAGGCGGCTGCCGCCGTCGCGCCCGCGGCCATCGCCGCCGCGACAAGGCGGGCCTTGACGGTGCCGTCGTTGACTCTGCGGTGCAGGCCGCGACGCCCCGACATGTCGATCACGTCGGTGTTCTCCATGCCGTCACTGACGTCGGTGCGGCTGTCGCGGTACGCATGCGTCGAGCGGCGTTCCTCGCCGGCGAGCGGGCGGAACTGCGAAGGCACGGCCAGGCGCATCGGGATCAGGTCGTCGGCGTCGTGCATGTCATCGAGCTCGGGCGCATGGACCACCCGTGACTCGCGATCAAACGCCGAGCTGTTGCTGAAATCGAGATCGCCGAGATCACCGAATTCGTTGAACGGGATGATGTCGGTGATGGTGGCGTCGTAAGGGGTCACCGAGGTCCCACGAGATGCTCGTGATGAACCTTGCTCAGCCAACCGAAATGTCCTTCGCGCCGTGACCATACCGTTACTCAGACCAGAGGCACGTTAACGAAAATCCAATGTTGGTGGCAACCCGTGGGCATATTCCGGCCGATATTGTGACTTGTATCACTACAAGGGCCTCGGTGAGATGTGCCACATGAGCGGTAGGCGGTGTCGGTCACATCGGTGCGTGTGGATAAAGTTCCCCCGAGCCTTTCAGGCCGAATCGTAGGTAATGAACCAAGCAGTCAAAGTAGACAGACGGTGAGCCCATGGATCTCTTTGAATATCAGGCGAAGGAGCTGTTCGCCAAGCACAACGTACCCACCACACCGGGCCGGGTCACCGACTCGGCGGAGGACGCCAAGGCGATCGCCGAGGAAATCGGCAAGCCGGTCATGGTCAAGGCGCAGGTTAAGGTCGGCGGACGCGGCAAGGCCGGTGGCGTGAAGTACGCCGCCACCCCGGATGATGCCTTCACCCACGCCCAGAACATCCTCGGCCTCGACATCAAGGGCCACGTCGTCAAGAAGTTGTTGGTCGCGGAGGCAAGTGACATCGCGGAGGAGTACTACATCTCCTTCCTGCTGGACCGCTCGAACCGCACGTACCTGGCGATGTGCTCGGTCGAAGGTGGCATGGAGATCGAAGAGGTGGCCGCCACGAAGCCCGAGCGGCTCGCCAAGGTTCCGGTCAACGCCGTCAAGGGTGTCGACCTGGCCACGGCTCGCTCGATCGCCGAGCAGGGCCACCTGCCCGCCGAGGTGCTCGACGCCGCCGCCGTGACCATCCAGAAGCTGTGGGAGGTGTTCGTCGGCGAGGACGCCACGCTGGTCGAGGTCAACCCGCTGGTGCGCACGCCCGACGATCAGATCCTCGCGCTGGACGGCAAGGTCACCCTCGACGGCAACGCCGACTTCCGTCAGCCAGGGCACGCCGAGTTCCAGGACAAGGACGCCACGGACCCCCTCGAGCTCAAGGCCAAGGAGAACGACCTCAACTACGTCAAGCTCGACGGCGAGGTCGGCATCATCGGCAACGGCGCGGGTCTGGTCATGTCGACGCTCGACGTCGTCGCGTACGCCGGCGAGAAGCACGGTGGCGTCAAGCCCGCCAACTTCCTCGACATCGGTGGCGGCGCCTCGGCCGACGTGATGGCCAACGGTCTCGACGTCATCCTCGGCGACAGCCAGGTCAAGAGTGTCTTCGTCAACGTGTTCGGCGGCATCACCGCGTGTGACGCGGTGGCCAACGGCATCGTCGGCGCGCTGCGCAAACTCGGCGACGACGCCAACAAGCCGCTCATCGTCCGTCTCGACGGCAACAACGTCGAGGAGGGCCGTCGCATCCTGGCTGAAGCCAACCATCCGCTGGTGATCCAGGCCGACACCATGGATGCCGGCGCCGACAAGGCCGCCGAGCTGGCGAACAAGTAAGGGAGCCAACAACTCATGTCTATCTTCCTGAACAAGGACAGCAAGGTCATCGTCCAGGGCATCACCGGCGGCGAGGGCACCAAGCACACCGCGCTGATGCTCAAGGCGGGCACCCAGGTGGTCGGCGGCGTGAACGCGCGCAAGGCCGGCACTGTAGTCGCGCACGTGAACAAGGCGGGCGAAGACGTCAACCTGCCGGTGTTCGCCAGTGTCGCCGAGGCCATCAAGGAGACCGGCGCCGACGTGTCGATCGCCTTCGTGCCGCCTGCCTTCTCCAAGGACGCGATCATCGAGGCCATCGACGCCGAGATCCCGCTGCTGGTCGTCATCACCGAAGGAATTCCGGTGCAGGACAGCGCCTATGCCTGGGCCTATAACGTCGACAAGGGCGAGAAGACCCGCATCATCGGTCCGAACTGCCCCGGCATCATCACCCCCGGTGAGTCGCTGGTCGGCATCACGCCCAACAACATCACCGGTAAGGGCCCGATCGGCCTGGTGTCGAAGTCCGGCACGTTGACCTACCAGATGATGTACGAGCTGCGTGACCTCGGCTTCTCGACCGCCATCGGCATCGGCGGCGACCCGGTCATCGGGACCACGCACATCGACGCCATCGAGGCGTTCGAGAAGGACCCCGAGACCAAGGTCATCGTGATGATCGGTGAGATCGGCGGCGACGCCGAGGAGAAGGCCGCGGCCTACGTCAAGGCCAACGTCTCCAAGCCCGTCATCGGCTACGTCGCGGGATTCACTGCGCCAGAGGGCAAGACGATGGGCCATGCCGGGGCGATCGTGTCCGACGGTGCGGGCACTGCCCAGGGCAAGAAGGAAGCGCTCGAGGCCGCAGGCGTCAAGGTCGGCAAGACGCCGTCGGAGACCGCCGCGCTGGCTCGGGAGATCCTCGAAAGCCTGTAGTCCCTCGCTCCCTCTGCCCGAGCAGACCGCGAGCAGACGCAAAAGTGCCCGACGCCTCGGCGTGTCGGGCACTTTTGCGTCTGGTCGCGGAACCACGCCGTGCCGCTCGGGATTGGAACACGTTCCAGTTATCGGTTAGCGTGGCGAAGTAACACTGGCCAGGAGGTCTGTAATGCACGTCGATCCGCGAACCCCCGTCATCGTCGGTGTGGGGCAGTTCACCGAACGCATCGACGACGCCGACTACCGCGGCATGTCGTCAGTAGACCTGGCCACCGAGGCCACTCGGGCTGCGCTGGCAGACACGGGGGCCGACGTGGACGCCGTGGCCCGGGCGATCGAGGTGTTCGCCGGGCTGCGGCAGTTCGAGATCTGCACACCGTTCAGCAAGCCCCCGCTCGGGTGCTCGGACAACTACGTGCGCTCGGTGGCACGGCGCGTGGGCGCTGATCCCGCGCGTGCCGTGCTCGAGCCCATCGGCGGCAACGGACCGCAGAAGCTGGTGACCGAGTTCGCCGGGGCGATCGCCGCGGGCGACGTCCAGGTGGCGTTGATCCTCGGCTCCGAACCGGGCAGCACGGCGAAGTACTTCTCGAACCGCGACGACAAGCCGGACTTCACCGAGCACGTCGGTGGCCAGCTCGAGGACCGCGGCTATGGCTTCGAGCAGTACATGAGCGAGTACACCGCCAAGCACGGACTGACGGGCGCGCCCGTGCAGTACGGGCTGCTCGACAACGCGCGCCGGGCGCGCCTTGGCCTCGGCGTCGGGGAGTACCGACGACAGATGGCCGAACTCTTCGCGCCGTTCTCGAGAGTCGCTGCCAAGAACCCGTTCTCGTCATCGCCGGTGGAGCGATCCGTCGAAGAGATCGAAACCGTCACCGACGAGAACCGGATGATCTGCGATCCGTACCCGCGGCTGTTGGTGGCGCGCGACACCGTCAACCAGGGTGCCGCCGCCCTGGTGATGTCGGTGGCCGCCGCCCGGCGCCTCGGCGTTGCCGAGGAGAAGTGGGTGTTCCTACGGGGGCACGCCAGTCAAACCGAACAGGACCTGTTGGATCGCGTCGACGTCAGTGTCAGCTACTCCGCGAAACAGGCTGTGGCAGAAGCCCTCCGAGTGACAGGCATCGGCATCGACGACGTTGCCACGTTCGACCTGTACAGCTGCTTTCCGTTCCCCGTCTTCGCGGTGTGCGATGAGTTCGGGCTCACGGCCGACGATCCGCGCGGGCTCACGCTCACCGGCGGCCTGCCGTACTTCGGCGGCCCCGGCAACAGCTACTCGCTGCACGGCATCGCAGAGACGGTCGCCGAGATGCGGCGTGAGCCAGGATCATTCGGGCTCGTCGGCGCCAACGGCGGTGTCATGAGCAAGTATTCGGTCGGGGTCTATTCCACCGAACCCGCCGATTGGGCGTCCGACCACAGCCAGGCGCTGCAGGAGGACATCGCGGCACTCCCGAAGGTGCCCGTCACCCGCAACGCCGACGGTCCCGGCACCATCGAGACCTACTCGGTGCGCTACGACTGGGCCGTCACGACCGGGGTCATCATCGGAAGGCTCGACGCCGACGACAGCCGGTTCATGGCACTCACCGAAGACGAGGATCTGGTCGCGTTGCTGTGCGACGGCGATCCGCTCGGGGCCCACGTCGCGGTGAAGTCGACGGAGAACGGAACGAACCTAGCCACGCTCGCTTGAATCCGACCGTCGTGACTTACGCCCCTTGGCTTCGAACCGGGTGCGTCCCTCTTCCTCCCGCTTGACGTGGCGACGGTTGGCCCGTGGCTCGTCGAATACTCGGACGATCAGCGTGCTGATGTTGGGCATGGCGTTTCCCTTCAGGTGAAGCGACTGCGGCGCAGTCCCATGCCCACGAACTGTCGTCGTGGTAGTCGGCTCGGTCGCGAGTAACCGACTACGCGACTGTCAGACGAGTGCGGCGAGCTTGCCCGCGAGCCGCTCCACGTAGCCGGCCACCTCGGCCTCGGACTTGTCCGGCAACCCGAAAAGCACCTCGGTGACGCCGAGTTCGGCCCAGCGGACCAGTTTGTCCGGGTCGGGCTTGAAGTCCAGTGCGACGATCTGCGGCGCACCGTCACGGTCCGCGGCGGCCCAGGTGTCTTGCAACAGCTTCACGGGCGCATCGATGTCGAAGTCGCGCGGGGTGGTGATCCAGCCGTCGGCCGAACGGGCGATCCACTTGAAGTTCTTCTCGGTGCCCGCGGCGCCGACGAGGACCGGGATGTGGGACTGAACGGGCTTGGGCCACGCCCAACTCGGACCGAACTTGACGAACTCGCCGTCGTATTCGGCCTCTTCCTGCGTCCACAGGGCGCGCATCGCCTCCAGGTACTCGCGCAGCATCGTGCGGCGGCGCCCTGGCGGCACGTTGTGATCGTTGAGTTCGTCTGTGTTCCAACCGAATCCGACGCCGACGCTGACCCGGCCGCCGGACAGGTGGTCGAGGGTGGCGATGGACTTGGCCAGCGTGATGCAGTCGTGCTCGACGGGCAAGGCCACCGCGGTCGACAGTCGCACGCGCGTGGTCACCGCAGCCGCGGTGCCCAGCGATACCCACGGGTCGAGGGTGCGCATGTAGCGGTCGTCGGGCAGCGATTCGTCCCCCGTGGTGGGGTGCGCGGCCTCCCGCTTGATCGGGATGTGGGTGTGTTCGGGCACGTAGAACGTGTGGAACCCGTGGTCATCGGCGAGTTTGGCGGCCGCGGCCGGAGCGATGCCGCGGTCGCTGGTGAAAAGTACGAGCCCGTAG
>JAOPWT010000493.1 GCA_025965555.1 Mycobacterium sp. | reverse complement strand
GCACATCACCTTCGACGGCTTCTGTGTGCGGTCTTCGTACGAGGTGATGCGTAGCGGTCTGCTCGTCGACGGCGCCAAGTGTCACGTCAGGGTGGACCTCGAGGTCGAGTGCGTGACGCCGGTATGGGACGCGGCGACCGCGGGAGAGGGGATGGCCGAACAGAGTTGGGCTCGCGAGCACTATGAGCAGCTCACGCGCGTGACCGGCGAGGTGACGGTCGACGGGATCGCGACCGAATTCAATGGCGTTGGCTGGCGCGATCATTCGCGCGGACCACGTGGCGCAGACACCCTCAAGGACTGGGGTGGCCACGTGATCACCGGTGGAGTGCTACCGAGCGGAAGAGCCTTCGGGATGTGCCGGTACTGGGCTCGCGACGGCCGAACCACGCTCGAGGGTGCCTACGTGGTCGAAGAGGGTGTACTGCGTCACGTCGACATCGTCTCGGCGCCGCCGCCCCCGGTGCTCGCCCGTGACGGCGAGACGTATTCGCTCACGATCGATGGTGACCGCACCATCGATGGCGTGGTCCGATCGTCGTTGTGGATGTCGATGGCCGACGGGCTGCCGTACGGGGTGGTCGACCCGGTGCAGGCCTACACGGTCAGTTGGGCAGAAGTGAAGTGCGACGGCGAGACCGGTCATGCGTACCTGGAGCGGTCGGCCATGACGGGCGCCGCCGCGCGTTGACTATGACAGTCGACTGTCATAGTGTGGGCACGTGGCTGAGAATCGATTCGTTGTCCTTAGCAATCCGATCGAGGGTGAGGACGACACCTTCAACAAGTGGTACGACGAAGTACACGTGCCGGAGGTGCTTGCCGTTCCCGGTGTGGTCGCGGCCCAGCGCTACGACCTCCGTGAGCTCAAGGTCCCCGACGATCCGGACCTGCCCGCGCAGCTTCCTCCGCCGACGCACCGTTACTTGGTGATCTACGAACTGGATCAGGAACCCGACGCGGTGATGGCGAACTTCCTGGAGCGGGTGATGTCCGGTCAGTTGTCGTTGGGCGAGACGCTCGACCTGACCACCGTCTCGATGACCGGCTGGACGCCTCGCGGCGAGCGCAGGCTGGCGGACTGAGGTGGGTGAACTCCGCGCGGTGATGCAGGCGCAGCGCGCCTGCAGGCGGTTCGATCCGGATGGCAAGGTCCTCGACTCCGACATCGACCAGATGCTGCAGTGTGCGGTACACGCGCCCAGTGCCGAGAACACGCAACCGTGGTTCTTCGTCGTGGTCCGCGAGAAGGAGAGTCGAAAATTGCTCTCCGACTGGTGGACTGAGACGTGGAACGCCGGCGGGGGTGATTTCATCAAGAGCAGCCTGGACGACCGGGTGCTCGTCGACGACCTTGAATTCGGATTCAATCGCGGCGGCTTCGCCGCGGCACCAGTCGTCATCGTGGTTTGCGCCGACATCGAGCGCGTCGCGGAGGTCCACGCAGCATCGTCCATCTACCCGGCCGTGCAGAACTTGCTTCTCGCGGCAGCCGATCTCGGCTACGGGTCGTGTCTGACAACTGGGCTGACCACCTTCGGCGTTGATCGTGTCCGCGAACTGTTGGAGTTGCCGCAGAACCTGATCCCGATGGCGGCCGTGTACGTCGGCCCATCGGCGAAGAAGCTCTCGTCACCCCGGCGCCGGCCCGCCACCGAAGTCACCTACCGCGAGAAGTTCGGCGCCGCCTGGTGATCCGACCATTCCAGACCAGTGAGGCCCATTCATGCCATTGGCAATAACCGAAGACCATCGTGCGCTTGCCGATGTCGCCAAATCGATGGTGGCGGGGCGTGGTGGCGTAGCGAACGCCCGGCGCATCCTGCTCGAGCCCGACGATCCCGGCCGCTGGTGGGAGAACGACGGCCTGTGGAAGGAAATCGTCTCGACCGGGTGGCTCGGCCTGCACCTGGGTGAACAATTCGGTGGTCAGGGCTACGGACTGTCCGAGCTGACCGTCGTCCTTGAGCAGCTGGGCCGCAGCGCGGTTGGAGGACCGTTCCTGCCGACGGTGGCAGTGTCGGCCGTGATTGCCGAAGTCGGGACCGACGAGCAGTGCGAGCGCTGGCTTCCGCGGCTGGCCTCCGGCGACGCAGTCGCGGCCATCGGCGCCAAAGGCGCAATCCGGCTGGTTGATTCGACCGTCAGCGCTGAGTCCATTGCGACGCTTGGCGAGCTGAGTGCCGATCTCTTCCTGATTCCGGTCGGTGACGATCTGGTGCTGATCGAGGCCGGCGAATCGGTCCAGGCGAGGCGGTCCAGCACGGTCGACCAGGTGATCCGCCCGATCACCGTCGTCGCGTTGTCCGACGCGCCGGTCATCGAGGTGTTCGCCGGTGCAGCTTCCGTCGCCGCCCGGATGACCAGGCTGCTGGCCGCGGCGGAGGCCGCGGGCGGGCTCGCCGCCTGCACCGAGATGGCAACCGCATACGCGATGACCCGCGAACAGTTCGGTCGGCCGATCGGATCCTTTCAATCCGTCAAGCATCACTGCGCGAACATGCTCGTCGACACCGAACTCGCGGTCGCCGCGACGTGGGATGCCGCCCGGGCGACCGGCGCAGAGGCGGACCTGGCGGTGGCGATGGCCGCGGGACACACCCTGACCGCCTATCAACGGGTGGCATTGCAGAACGTTCAGGTGCATGGTGGCATCGGCTACACGTGGGAGCACGACGCGCACCTCTACATCAGGCGCGCCACCGTGCTGCAGGCCTTTGTCGGCGGCCAGGATGCGTTGCGGGACGATACCATCGAGCTACAGATCAGTGGGGTGCGGCGAGGCAACACCGTCGACCTGCCCGAGGAGGCAGAGCAGTACCGGCAGGCGGCGCTCGACTTCCGTGCCGAACTCGAATCGGCGAATGCCGACGAACGCCAGAAGCTCTGGGCCAGAAGCGGTTACCTGCAGCCGCACTGGCCCACGCCCTACGGCCGGGGTGCCGACAGCATCGAGCAGCTGATCATCGAGGACGCGCTGCGCGGTATGGACAAGCCCAGTCTGGGGCTCGGTGAATGGGTCGTGCCCACGCTGTTGCAGCACGGCAGCGCCGAGCAGGTCGACCGGCTTCTCTGGCCAAGCCTCGAAGGTGAGCTGCGATGGTGTCAGCTGTTCAGTGAGCCGGGCGCCGGGTCGGACGCCGCGGCGGTGGCCACGAAGGCCAAGCGAGTCGACGGTGGCTGGATCGTGAACGGTCAGAAGGTGTGGACCAGTGATGCGGTGAACTGTCAGCGAGGGCTGGCCACGGTGCGCACCGCTCCGAACGTGCCGAAGCACAAGGGCATCACGGCCATGGTCATCGATCTGGCCGACCCGGGAGTCGAGATCCGCCCGCTCACCGAGATCACCGGCGAGACACTGTTCAACGAGGTGTTCTTCAACGACGTCTTCGTGTCCGATGACGGGGTGGTCGGCGCGGTGAACGGCGGCTGGGGCGTGGCCATGGCGGCGTTCGGCAACGAGCGGGTGTCCATCGGCGGCGGTTCGGTCACCATGACCGCCGACGCGCTGATCGAACTGCTGAGCCGCCAGCAACCCGGGGACACCGGTCTGGCGCGTGACGTCGGAGCGCTGCTCATCGAGGCCTACACACTGGCCACGTTGAATCTGCGGCAGGCGGCTCGAGCGGTGTTCGACGCAGGAGCGGGCATCGAAGGCAACATCGCGAAACTCTTCGGAGCCGAGCACGCTCAGCGTGTGGCCGAGTTGGCGTTGCGCGTCGCCGGCCAAGCCGTGCTGGTCGGCGAGGACCCCGACGTCGTCCACGACTACCTGTTCAGCCGCTGTCTGACCATTGCAGGCGGCACGTCGGAGATCGTCAGAAATCTGATCGCCGAACGCATCCTGGGCCTGCCGCGCGATCCAGCGCCGAAGTAGATCGGAGAATCGACATGACCTGTGCCGTCGTTGGTATCGGGCGCACCACCTACAGCCGCAACTCTGGCCGCACCACCCGCGCGATGGCGGTGGCCGCCTGCCGGGACGCCATCGCCGACGCCGGCCTCACCACTGCCGACGTCGACGGAATCTGCACGTTCATGGCCAACGACTCCGAGCAGCCCATCTTCGTCGGGTGGGCACTCGGAATCGAGGAACTGGCCTGGGCCAACGCGATGTACGGCGGCGGCAACCTGGTTGC
>JAOPWT010000052.1 GCA_025965555.1 Mycobacterium sp. | reverse complement strand
TCCCGCACGCGGGGGTGCGGTACATCCCGATCGTCGACGTGCCGGGGTCCGAGTTGGCCATCGCCTGGCGCAGGGACCGGGTCTCACCGCTGGCGGTCGCCTTCAACCGCGTCGCGCAGGAGGTTCGGCTCCGCGAGGTCGCGACGGTCGACCACATCGAGAACCCCTTCAGCGGCGTGGAATTCACCTCGGCAACGAGTCCTCGAACTTCGCGACGCCCGACTCACCTCGCTTGATGCGCCCCCTCAGCACCAGCACGTGCCACAGCACCGCCAGCACGGTCGCACCGGCCACCACCTTGACGGCGCCGTGGAAGTCGCTGGGGATCGTCAGGATCAGCAGGGCGACGACGATCCACACCAGGCCGACGATCATCAGCGGAACACCCCAGGGGCCGAGGTTGAACGCGCCCGGTGCGGCGGCCAGCGTCGGACGTCGGCGCATGTACGACCCCACGATCAGCAGGTAGACCAGATATGGCGCGATGGACGTCGCGCCCACCAGCGTGGTGAACGAATCCGACTGCAGGAACCCGTAAACCATGAACCCGACGCTGACCACACCGCCCACGACGAGCGCGCGCATCGGCGTCTTGGTCCTCGGGTTCACCAACCGGAAGTGGCGGGAGAACGGCAACATGTTGTCGCGGCCCATCGAGTACATCAGCCGAGCCTGGGCGGCCTGGTTGGCGATGACCAGTGCGATCATCGAGAACGCCACCACGACGATGAACACCTTCACCACGGCGGTCGGCAGATAGAAGTCGGCGATCGTCACGATCGGCGCATCCGACGCCTGCGCCGCGCCAAGGTCCGGCATGGCCACCGTGAAGCAGATCAGCGCCAGCATGCCAAGCACGGCCGAGCCGATCACTCCCATCAAAACGCCACGCGGAACGGCCTTCTGCGAGTCGACGGCCTCCTCGGTGAGGTCCGCCGAGAGCTCGAACCCGACCATCGTGTAGATGCCGAGCAGGCCGGCAAGGACGAAGTGGCCGATGCCCGAACCCGCGGTCCCGGTGGTGTTGGTGAGGTTGGCGACCGATCCGCCGCCGTCGCCGGAGTAGAGGCCGAAGGCGACGATGACGGTCACCGCCAGCAGCACCGTTCCGATGATCTCGGCGACCACGGCGGTGTTGTTGACCCGGGCCGCCAACTGCACGCCGACGATGTTGATCAGGACGGTGAACGACAGGATGGCGATGGCGACGCCGAGCAGTACGCCGTCGGGTGGGCTGATCCCCATCGCCTCGAACAACAGTGGGGTGGCGCCCAACAGGATGATCGCCCCGCCGGTGATGCTCATGTACAGCAGATCGAAGAACCCGGTGTACCAGCCGTAGGAGGAGCCGACGAGGCGTGCGCCCCACTGATACGCGTAGCCGGCCAGTGGAATCTTGGTGCTCAGCTCGGCGATCAGCAGCGCCATGACGATCTGCCCCGCCGCAGCTATCGGCCACGTCCAAATCGAGGCGCCGCCAAACTGATTGATGGCGAACCCGTAGTTCAGGAAGATGCCCGTTGAGATGGACACGATGGAGAAGGAGATCGCGAACAGGGAGAAGAAGTGCAGCGTCCGCTTGAGTTCCTGCTTGTAGCCGAAGGACGCCAGTGTCACGTCGTTGGGGTTCTCGAGCTCGGGTGAGGCTGTGTGACGCTTGTCTGCCGGGCGGTCGATCGTCATGGATCTCCTTGGGTGGGTGTGACGCGGATCAGTTGGGGCCGAAGTGCTTTCGCACGGCGGCGAACGCGGACTCGGTGCCGCGGAGCGCCCGGTCGATGACGGCGTCGTCCATCGCGCAGGACATGAACCAGTTGTGCTTGGGATGCAGGTAGACGCCTGCTGCGAGGGCGGCCTCGGCGAAGCACGTCATCTGCACGTGGTCCACGTCGCCGTCGAACGTCAGGTATGGCATGACGTCGGGGCCCGTGTAGGAGATCATCAGCCCGTGGTCGGCGGCTTGGGTCAGGATGCCCTCGCGCAGCCGTGCGCCTGCCCGCTGCATCAACGACACCCCGTCGATGTCGCCGAGGCGGCGAATCGTCGCGAGCGCAGCGACCATGGGTGTCGAGTTCATCCAGAACGATCCGGTGAGGAACACCGTCGACGCCGCGTCCCTGAGTGCCTCGGAGCCGGTGACCGCCGCGAGTGGATAGCCGTTCGCGATCGCCTTGCTCCACGCGCTCAGGTCCGCCCGAACCCCGATCGGCTCCCAGCTGCCACCGTGTGCGAGCCGGAATCCGCACCGCACGTCGTCCACGATGAGCACCGCGTCGAGATCGTCGCAGCGCTGCCGCACGTGCCTGGCGAAGTCGACGTCGACGAGTTCCTGGTCTTGGCCTTCGACGTGGCGGAACGGTGTCAGCATGACACCGGCGAGGTCGCTGCCCGCCGCGTCGACGGCCCGGTCGAAGTCGGCCTGGTCGTTGTATTCGAAGTAGCCCATCGCGGCACGGTCGCTCGCCAGGGTTCCGACCGGGACGGGCGAACACCACGGCGCTGCCCCGTGATAGACACCGCGCGCCACCAGGATCACCGACCGCGACGTGTGGGCCCTGGCTATGGTGAGGCACGCGGTCGTGGCGTCGGTCCCGTTCTTGCCGAACAGGATCCAGTCGGCATCGGCGATCGCGTCGACGAGTGTTTCGGCGAGGTCGACCAGTACGGGCCCGGGACCGGCGAGGCAGTCGCCCCGGTCCATCTGAGCGTGCACCGCCTGTGTGACGACGGGATCGCGGTGGCCGAGGACGATCGGCCCCCAGCTGCACATCAGGTCGACGTACTCATTGCCGTCGACGTCGACGATCATGGCTCCTTCGCCTTCGGTGAAGAACTGCGGATAGGCCGCCGACATGTTGCGGATCGCCTGGTGTCCGTACATCCCGCCTGGCACGACCCTGGCCGCCCGTCGGGTCAAGTCGACGCTTGCGGTCTGAATCGCGGCAGCTGAGGTCACGTCGGGCTCCTTGTCTGACATACGACGAATGCGGTTGGTGGCCATGATTGGCCACTGCGGCCCGCTGGGGAAACACCTCTTCCGACTGCATTGACAACATCGGTGTTGTGAATGGGCCGCGGATCGGACGCGCTCTGAGACAATCGGGCCGTGGACTTCTACTCCGCCTACCGGCACGACTTCGTGCGCGTGGCTGCGTGCACCCATCACACGACGTTGGCCGACCCGTTGGCGAACGCCGAATCGGTGCTCCGGATGGCGCGGGAATGCCATGACGAGGGTGTCGCGCTGGCGGTGTTCCCCGAGCTGACGCTGTCCGGATACTCGATCGAGGACATCCTCCTTCAGGACACCTTGCTCGATGCCGTCGAGGACGCCATCGACGAGCTGGTGTCGGCATCTGCGAACCTGCTGCCGGTGCTGGTGGTCGGTGCACCCCTGCGCCGTCGGAATCGCATCTACAACACAGCCGTCGTGATCCACCGCGGGACCGTGCTCGGCGTCGCGCCGAAGTCGTACCTACCGACCTACCGCGAGTTCTACGAGCGTCGCCAGGTGGCGCCCGGCGACGATCAGGGCGGCGTCATCCGCCTCGGTGGCAGCGAGGTGCCGTTCGGGCCCGATCTGTTGTTCAGCGCGACGGACCTGCCCGGTTTCGTTCTTCACGTCGAGATCTGCGAGGACATGTGGGTCCCCGTCCCGCCCAGCGCAGAGGCCGCGCTGGCAGGTGCGACCGTATTGGCGAACCTGTCCGGTAGCCCCATCACCATCGGCCGCGCCGACGATCGCAAGTTGATGGCACGGTCGGCGTCGTCGCGGTGTCTGGCCGCCTACGTCTATGCCGCTGCCGGCGAGGGGGAGTCGACCACCGACCTGGCGTGGGACGGCCAGACGATGATCTACGAGAACGGTGTGCTGCTCGCCGAGTCGGAGCGGTTTCCGAAGGGCGAACGGATGTCGATCGCCGACGTGGACATCGAACTGCTTCGGGCCGAGCGGCTGCGGATGGGCACGTTCGACGACAACCGGCGCCACCATTGCGACGTCACCGACCGCTTCCGGCACGTCGAGTTCGTCGTCGACCCGCCCACGGGTGACATCGGACTGCGGCGCGCCGTCGAACGATTCCCATTCGTCCCTTCGGATCCCGTACGGCTGCAACAGGACTGCTACGAGGCGTACAACATCCAGGTGTCGGGTCTTGAACAGCGGCTGCGGGCGCTGAACTATCCGAAGGTCGTCATCGGGGTGTCCGGCGGCCTGGACTCGACCCACGCATTGATCGTCGCCGCCCGTGCGATGGACCGCGAGGAACGGCCGCGCAGCGACATCCTGGCGTTCACCCTGCCCGGTTTCGCGACAGGCGACCGCACCAAGACCAACGCCATCGCGTTGGGCAAGGCGCTGGGAGTGACGTTCGCGGAGATCGACATTCGCGACACGGCGTCACTGATGCTCTCGGAGATGGACCATCCGTTCTCCCGCGGTGAGACGGTGTACGACGTCACCTTCGAAAACGTGCAGGCCGGTCTGCGCACCGACTATCTGTTCCGGCTGGCCAATCAGCGAGGCGGCATAGTGCTCGGCACCGGCGACCTGTCCGAGCTGGCGCTGGGCTGGTCGACCTACGGTGTCGGCGATCAGATGTCGCACTACAACGTCAACGGCGGGGTGCCGAAGACGTTGATCCAGCACCTGATTCGGTGGGTGATCTCATCGGGCCAGTTCGACGACGACGTCAACGCGGTGCTGCAATCGGTGCTCGACACCGCCATCACCCCGGAGTTGGTGCCCACCGGTGAGGACGAGGAGATTCAGAGCAGCGAGGCCAAGGTGGGGCCGTATGTGCTGCAGGACTTTTCGCTGTTTCAGGTGCTG
>JAOPWT010000460.1 GCA_025965555.1 Mycobacterium sp. | reverse complement strand
CGCGTCGCGGGTGCGTCCGATCGGCGACCCGGCGACCAGTCGCTCCAACAGTTCACGCTGCGGTTCGTCGACCCCATCCAGCAGTTCGACGATGCGCTCGGCATCCAGGCCATCGGCCTCGAGAGTGACCTGGCCCGGATGCCAGGGCAGCCCCGCCGCGGCTTCCGGTGCCACCCGCACCTCCGCGCCACCCCAGGCCAGAGCGCGGGCCCGCAGTTCGTCGAGTGCCGCATTCAGATCGTCCCGACCTGCGCGGTCGCCGATCATGGCGAAAAGTTTGGCCACCGGGACGCCGCCGCCGTCAGCCCGCAGGACCAGTAACGCGTCGAGCACCACGAGGGCCAGAAAGTCCAGCCCGTCCGTGGCGGCCTTGACCGACTGCCGAGACTGCGCCCTGGCAGCCAGCGCCGAGATCGACCCCGGCGGCGGTTGGGCCAGATCCGGCCGCAGCTCCAGCAGGCGGACGAGCTGATCGTCGGCGAGCTCGGACAGCCAGGCGCCCAACGGCACTACGGGCGCTGATTCGGACATTGCATACCAGCCTAAGCCAGGTCGCTGGATCCAACCCATGCCGGCGCCGCTCTCGCCAGCCCACCTCGGGCCTGCCACAATGTGAGGCGTGGCTGACAAGAAACCGCAGAAGAACCGCTACGTCGACAACGGCTGGCCCGCCAGCGACGAGGACGACCACGCGGTCAGCGAGCTCGCCGCCGACCGTACCGGCGCGCTTTCCCCGTTCGGTGACCTGGCGTTCCCGTTGCCCGCCGAGGATCTGCCGTACACACACCCGGTCACCGTCATCAACAGGTAGTCGTGACGGGCCGCCCCGATCGGCTGTCGCACCTGGACGAAACGGGCGCGGCGCACATGGTCGACGTGACCGCCAAGGACGCCACCAAGCGCACGGCCGTCGCGACCGGCCTACTGCGAACCAGGGCCGACGTCGTCGAGTTGATCGCGACGGGTGGCCTGCCCAAGGGTGACGCACTGGCCACCGCCCGAGTGGCGGGCATTCTCGCCGCCAAGCGCACCAGCGACCTCATCCCGTTGTGCCACCAGCTGGCGTTGACGGGCGTCGACGTCGAATTCGCCATCGGCGCAACGGAAGTCACCATCACTGCGACGGTGCGAACCACCGATCGCACCGGCGTCGAGATGGAGGCGCTGACCGCCGTCAGCGTCGCAGCCCTGACGCTCTACGACATGCTGAAGGCCGTCGACCCGGCCGCGACCATCGACGGCATCGCGGTAGTGCGCAAGGACGGCGGCAAGACGGGAACCTGGGAGCGCGCCCGATGAGCGCCTGCCAGAAGAGCGCCTGCCCGAAAGGCGACGTCGAGTGACACGTACGGCACGGGTGATCATCGCATCGACGCGCGCGGCCAACGGCGTCTACGAGGACCGCACCGGTCCGGTGATCGTCGATTGGCTGACCCAGCGTGGCTACGAGGTGGCTGCACCCAGCGTGGTAGCCGATGGTCCCGCAGTAAGCCGCGCGCTGTTCGCGGCGCTCGACGAGAAGGCCCACGTGATCTTGACCTCTGGCGGCACCGGCATCTCCCCGACCGACGGGACCGCCGACGCGACGGCCGCCATCGTCGACTACGAGATCCCCGGGCTGGCCGAAGCGATCCGGCGCTCGGGGCTTCCCCACGTGCCCACTTCGGTGCTGTCGCGCGGGGTGTGCGGGGTGCGCGACGGCACGCTGATCGTCAACCTGCCAGGATCGCCGGGCGGGGTGAAGGACGGCCTCGGCGTGCTGGCCGACGTGCTCGAGCACGCACTGGATCAACTCAGCGGAGGAGACCACTCTTGAGCGCGACCGTTCTGCGTGCCGAGCTCAGCGAGAGCGTGATCGAGCTCGCAGAGCACGAGGCACTCGTCCTGCACCGGGCGGCGGGCGCCGTCGTCGGCTTCGTGGGAATGGTCCGCGACCACGACGGCGGACGGTCCGTCACGCGCCTCGAGTACTCCGCGCACCCCACCGCGCAGCAGACGTTGGCCGAGGTCGCGGCGGAGATCGCCAGGGACTGCGTTGGCGTCCGTGCGATAGCCGTCAGCCATCGCATCGGCACGTTGAACGTCGGAGACGCCGCTCTGGTGGCGGCGGTCGCCGCCGACCATCGCAAGGCAGCGTTCGAGACCTGCGCCCTGCTGGTGGATACGGTCAAGGCGCGCCTACCCGTGTGGAAGCACCAACTGTTCGTCGACGGATCCGACGAATGGGTGGGCTCGGCTTAGGGAAGCGGCGCTGGCGCAGGCGGCGGCAGCAGGGGTGCCGGATCGCCGGGGGCCGGTGGCAGTGGCGCGGCGTCAGCGGGGCCGACGGGCACGTTGGGGCCAGGAGCCTGATCTGGGTACGGCGTGTTCATGCCGCGCTGTGCCAGTCCCATCATCAGAGCTTCCTTGCCGCTGATGTCGTGGCTCTGGACCGCTTGCCACAGATCCTTGAGGTAGCTGGTGTTCGGGCCGTCGGTGCCCGCAGCGGCCGGGTCCATGGTCGAACCCGGGGGCGGTGCGTCCGGGCTGGCGAGGTGCGGGATGCCGTTCGGGGGAACGGGCACGCCATCGGTCACCACCTGGTTGGCCGAGTCGAACGCGGGCGCAGGAATGTCGACGCCGTTCAGTGGTGCCAGCGGATCGGGTGCAGGCGCCGCCACTGCGGCAGGCGCTGCGGGGTCCGGAGCGGGCAGCGCAGGAGCCGGCAGGACCGGGTCGAGCGGCAGCGGCGCACCGTGCAGCGCCCACGCCTGGGGCTGGTCGGCTGGGGCAGGCCCCTCGGGGGTGGCATCCCAGTCGGCGGCTTCGACGACCGGCGGGGCCGGTGCGTCCATCGGTGGTGCAGGCGCACCCACGGGGGCGTCCAGGGGTGCTGCGGCCGCGTCAGGCGGCGGGAGCACGGGGTCCTCGGCCGGGGGCGGAGGCAGCGGGGCGTCCATGGCGACGTCTTGGATGGCGTCAGCGGGTGGCGGTGGCGCCATCGGATCGGCGGGCGGAGCGGGAAGCGGCGCGTCGAGCGCTGCCGCTTCGACGGGCGGCGGGGGGTCCATCGGGGCGTTCGGCGGAGGAAGCGGCGCGTCTAGTGCGACGGCGTCCACCGGCGGCGGTGGGGGAACGTCGCCACCGAGGTCGGGGTTGTCGAGCGGAGCGTCCGCGACGACGTTGCGCGGCGTGCTACCGGAGAGTCCGTGTCCGCATACGGGCCACGCACCGCGGCCCTGACCGGCCAGCACGCGCTCGGCGATGGCGATCTGCTCGTTCTTCGTGGCGAGGTTCGCCGCGGGGGCGTACTCGGTGCCCCCATGCCCGGCCCACGTGCTCGGCGAGAACTGCAGGCCGCCCTGGTAGCCGTTACCGGTGTTGATGGCCCAGTTGCCGCCGGATTCACAGCCCGCGACCGTGTCCCATTCGCCGTCGGTTGCCGCCACGGCGTGGCCGGCGAAGGCGAGGCTGCCGCCACCGATGACGGCGCCCGTGAAGGCGATCTTGGCGACGCTTACTGCCGATGTAGAGGTCTTGCGATGCCGTCCGCTCATGCGTGTAGAAGGTCCTCTCGTCCACGCCTACGAGGTCAGCTGTCGGGTTCGGGCTCAAGAGGTTGCCCGGCGTCGGCCTTTCGGCTTCTGCTTCACCCCAAGGAATCGCACGCGATTCCTGGTCCTCCGATTTCGGTGGACCGGTTGGGTCCCCCGCCTCCATCCCTGAGGTAGGTCTTGACCATGTCCAACGGATGGAGCTCGGCGTAACTGGGCATGGCGGGCCACTGATTAGGGTCGAATGGCTTGGGATAGGACGGTAACGGGTACTTCAATCCGCGTCACCTTCTGCGGGTGTCGGCGTTTCGCTGCCCAGCAAATCTTGTGAGAACGTTAAAAGGGCAGCACGGTGTGACGTTTACGCAGGGAAATAAAACGGTGAACAGCGCGTGTGACACTTTGTGACCGTTTCGTTATGTGACGCAAATCACCGTTATCCGCCCGCGAAGGGCGGTAACACATCAACGGTCTGGTTTGTTTGGAGCGGTCTGCGGACGTCGCGCACCGCGATCCCGTCGCACAGGAACGAGCATCGGTCGAGCACGACGGCCAGCTTCTCGCCGCGTGTCCTCAGAGTGGCGAGAAGGTCGTTGACCGTCGCTCCAGAGGCCACGGAGACGGTCTCGGCCTCCATCCCCGCAGCGGCCCGTGCCGCCGCGAAGTACCGCACGTTGACGTCGATCGTCGAGGCCGTCACGGTTAGCCGCCGATCGCGCTCATGGGGCGCACCGGCTGTTCGAATCCGGGGTCGTTGATCCCATGGCCCGCCGGTTTGGCCCACATGGCTGCCCGCCAAGCGGCTTCGACGGCGTCGTCGTCGGCTCCGCGGCGCATCAGGCGTCGCAGATCGGTCTCCTCGCGGGAGAAGAGGCAACTGCGGACCTGTCCGTCGGCGGTGAGTCGCGTCCGGTCGCACGCGCCGCAGAACGCGTGCGAGACCGAGGCGATCACGCCGACCGTGGCCGGCCCGCCGTCGACCCGCCACAGCTGCGCAGGCGCCGATCCTCTGGCCGCCGTGTCGGGCGTCAGGTCGAAGTGACGGCTCAGGGTCGTCAGAATCCGGTCTGCGTCGATCGCCTCATCGCGGCGCCACTGGTGCCCGGCGTCCAGGGGCATCTGCTCGATGATGCGCAGTTGGTAGCCGTGGTCGAGGCAGAACCGCAGCAGTGCCACGGCGTCGTCGAGGCCTGTCGCCGGGTCGAGTACGGCGTTCACCTTCACCGGGGACAGTCCGGCGTCGGCCGCGGCCGCCAGGCCGTCCAGGACGTCACCGAGGCGGTCGCGACGGGTGATGCGGGCGAAGTGCTCGGCGTCCACGGTGTCCAGTGACACGTTGACCCTGTCGAGGCCGGCGGCCTTGAGTCCCTCGGCGCGGCGGGCCAGCCCGATGCCGTTGGTGGTCAGCGCCGTCTCGGGTCGCGGCAACAGCGCCGTCGCCGCCGCGATGGCGCCCTCGAGATTCCGCGACACCAGAGGCTCACCACCGGTGAAGCGGACATTCGTGATGCCGAGGCGCGTCACGGCGATCGTCAGGAGTCGAGCGAGCTCGTCGGGCCGCAACAGGTCATCGCCGGGCAGCCAGTCGAGACCCTCGGCGGGCATGCAGTACGTGCAGCGCAGGTTGCACCGATCGGTCAGCGACACCCGTAGATCGGTGGCGACCCTGCCGTGCGTGTCGAGCAGTGGCCCGTCGGTGGGCGCGCCATTGGGCGATGGCACCGCCGACCGCACCGATGGCACGCCCAGTGCGGTCACCGTCACGCGAACACTCCCTGGGTCGTCGGCACGATCTCCTTGCCCAAGGGGAACAGTGACACCGGGATCAACTTGAGGTTGGCCAGTGCGAGCGGGATGCCGATGATCGTGACCGCCATGGCAATTGCGGTGACGACGTGACCGATGGCCAGCCAGATGCCGCACAGAACCACCCAGATCACGTTGCCGATCAACGCACCGGGACGCGGGCCCGGTTTCTCGACGACGGTGTGGCCGAACGGCCACAGGGCGTACATGCCGATCCGGAACGCGGCGATGCCGAACGGGATCGTGACGATCAGGAGGAAGCACAGAATTCCGGCCAGGAAGTACCCAAGCGCCAGCCACAAGCCGCCGAAGATCAACCAGACGACGTTCAGGATTAGGCGCATTTCTCCTCCAGCGGTGGTTCCCACACTACCGACCGTGGGCTGGCCGGGGGTTGATCAGGTACTGGCCGCGGGCAGCATCCTTGTAGGATCATCGCATTCGCGTCCTGCATCGGCGGGACGCGTTCATTGCGAGACGAGCGGGTGAGACCAGTGCCGACCGGCAAGGTGAAGTGGTACAGCGCCGAGAAGGGCTTCGGCTTCGTGTCCCAGGAGGAAGGCGAGGACGTCTACGTGGGCTCCTCGGCGCTCCCGGCCGGAGTTCAGGAACTCAAGGCCGGTCAGAAGGTCGAGTTCGGCATCGCGGCGGGCCGTCGCGGACCGCAGGCGTTGAGCCTCAAGGTCATCGAACCGCCGCCCAGCGTCGCACGGGCGCGGCGCGAAACCACCGCGCCCGAGCACAAGCACACGCCCGACGAGCTGCACGGCATGGTCGAGGACATGATCACCCTGCTCGAGGGCTCGGTGCAGCCCGAGCTGCGCAAGGGCCGCTACCCCGACCGGAAGACCGCTCGGCGAATCTCCGAGGTCGTCAAGGCGGTTGCGCAGGAGCTCGACGCCTGAGGGGGCAGACTGGGCACGTGGCCTCCTATGTCGAGACGGGCGAGTTCAACCGCGATACCAAGTACATCGAGACTCGCATCACGGCTGACGGCCGCGACGGATACCCGGTCGAACCTGGCCGCTACCGACTGGTGGTGGCCCGTGCGTGTCCCTGGGCGAATCGGGCCATCATCGTCCGCCGTCTTCTGGGCCTGGAAGACGTTCTGTCCATAGGCTTTTGCGGACCGACGCATGACCAGCGCAGCTGGACGTTCGATCTCGACCCCGATGGAGTGGACCCCGTCCTGCAGATTCCGCGGTTGCAGGACGCCTACTTCAAGCGCTTTCCGGACTATCCGAAGGGCATCACGGTCCCCGCGATCGTCGACGTGCCGACCGGCGCGGTCGTCACCAACGATTTCCCACAGATGACGCTGGATCTGTCCACCGAGTGGTCCGCCTACCACCGCCCCGGCGCGCCGCAGCTGTACCCCGAACCGCTGCGCGCCGAGATCGACGAGGTGGCCAAGCGCATCTACACCGAGGTGAACAACGGGGTCTACCGGTGCGGCTTCTCGGGCTCGCAGTCCGCGTACGACGCTGCCTACGACCGGTTGTTCACGGCGTTGGACTGGCTCTCGGAAAGGCTTGCCGCCCAGAGGTTCCTGGTCGGAGAGACGATCACCGAGGCCGACGTCCGGCTCTTCACCACGCTCGCCCGCTTCGATCCCGTCTACCACGGGCACTTCAAGTGCAACCGGCAGAAGCTCGACGAGATGCCGGTGTTGTGGGCTTATGCGCGGGACCTCTTCCAGACGCCCGGTTTCGGCGACACCATCGACTTCGTGCAGATCAAGAAGCACTACTACGTCGTGCACGCCGACATCAACCCGACCCAGGTGGTGCCCAAGGGGCCGGACCTGTCCAACTGGCTGACACCCCACGGTCGGGAGGCCTTGGGCGGCAAGCCGTTCGGTGACGGGACGCCGCCGGGCCCGACGCGCGATGGCGAGCGGGTGCCGGTGGAGCACTCAGCGGGTTAGGGCCAGACGGTCGCCACCGACCACTCGGCGTGTGGCCATGGGAACTCGTTGTTCTGCTCGTCGCGCACCAGTGTGGGCAGTTGTACCGCGATACCGGTCAAGCGGCCGCGGTGGGGGTCGACCGTCGGAATCGTGACGGCGAGCCTGGTGTCTGGCCGGAACTCGTCCACGGCGGGCCGGCTGTCGCCCTCGTAGGCGCGGATGAGCACCCACGGCGCCCGCGCGATGGCAGGCGGCACCGACAGCTGCACCGGATCCCTCGAGGTGACGACCAGTTCGCCGACCGTCTCCGGGATGTCGCACTCGGTGATCTTGAAGACGTCGCAGTAGCGATAGGGGCCGACCCGCACCAGTTGGCCGTGTGTGTAAGCGCTGATCTCGGGGTGCTTCGGAACCGGCGTGCGCGCCAGTTGCCAGATCAGGGCGGCGGTGACCGACGATGCGAGCACGGCGACCAACGCGAGGACGGCGGCGACGCGCTTCACTCGCGCACCACTGACGCCGTGCCGCGGCTCTCCTGCTCGGCGAACACCGGCCGGTTGCCGCCAAGCCCGGGAATCAACGAATCGCCGCCGTTGCTCACCAGGGTCTGGGCCAATCCGAGGATCAGCACCGCGGTGATCGCCGTGAAGCCCACCCATAGATCGGTGTAGATCAGCACGCCCATCGCGCCGCCCGCGACCCACGCGAGTTGCAGCAGAGACTCGGACCGCCCGAAGGCCGAGGCGCGGGACTGCTCGGGCAGATCGTCCTGCAGCGAGGCATCGAGTGACGCCTTCGCGACGGCACTGGCCCCCGAGGTGACCAGGGTCGCCAGCGCGGCCACGTACAGGTTCCCGAGGACGGCGGTCGCCAACGACATGACGGTTACCGCGGTGGCCGCCCGCACGACCAGGCGCGAGGGATTCCCGAGCTGAAGGCGGGCTGCGGTGAAGTTGCCGACGAAGTTGCCGATGCCCGCGGCAGCGCCGATCAGGCCCAGGATGCGCAGCTGCTCCCAGCCGCTGGCGTCATGTGACTTCGCGACGAAGGCCGGATAAAGGAAGAGGAAGCCGACCATCACCTTGATGGTGCAGTTACCCCACAACGAAGTGATGATGTTGCGTCCCAACGGTTGTCGGGTCTTCTCGGCGGTGCCGGGCTCGGGCAGGCCGCTGAACTTCTCAGTGGGGCCGTGATAGCTCAGCGTCGTGGGCACCTCACCCTCGGTGACCTCAACCCACTTGGGGATGCGCATCGACAGCGCCGCGCCGACGACCGTGACGGCGACGCAGACGTACAACGCGCCCGGCAGGTGGAAGAGCCCGAAGAGGTACTCGACCCCGGCGGCGGCGGCGCCTCCGGCGATGGTGCCACCGAGCAGACCGAACATGGTCAGGCGCGAGTTCACGCGAACCAGGTCGATGCTTGGTGGCAGGACGCGGGGCGTCACGGCGCTGCGCAGCACGCTGAATGACTTCGAGAGCACCATCATCCCCAGCGCGCAGGGGTAGAGCACCCACGGCGGGAAGCTGCCGGTGGCGGGGTCGTAGTTCGCGATGAGCACCACGGCCAGTCCGGTGCGCACGGCGAACGACGTGGCGAGCGCCACGCGGCGGCCGTGCTGCAGGCGGTCGATGGCGGGGCCGATCAGGGGGGCGATGACGGCGAACGGCGCGATCGTGATGAGGAGGTACAGCGCGACCTTGCTCTTGCTCTCGCCGGAGGCAGCCGCGAAGAACAACGTATTGGCCAGTGCGACCGCCATGGCGGAGTCCGCCGCGAAGTTGGCCATCACCGGATAGGTCAGTGCGGTCAGCCCCGACTTGTCGGCGCCGTCGGCGGTGGCGGCCTTCTGGAAGAGCCCGTACATCTTGGAGCCCATTTCGCGGCCCCGCCCCGCGGCGCCCCTCGGCCTGCCTGCGGATTGGCCGACGCCGCCGGGCTCGGACGGGTCACGGTCGCGCGGGCGTTGGCTCTGTTCGATGGGTGGCAGCCACCGGTTGGCGCTCGACTGACGGGGGCTCGACGGGCTGCTCGGGTAGTTCGCCATGCCGGGATGCTCGCCGCGATGACCTCCCGGTGGACGCGGCGGATGGTAGCGGGGGTCTCGCGAGTCATCGGACCCCGCCGGGGGGTCACGCCGCGATCCGGTCACGTCGTCGATTGTTCCCCATCCGACGAACCGTCGCCCGCAGGGCGGCCGGTGTGGCTTTGCTCGGGGGTCGTCAGGCAGTATTGATGCCGATGGAAAGCATGATCGAACCAGCCAAGCAGGCCGCCGAGGACTTCGTGACCGAACAGCCGGAGCCGTCGGCAGATGTGGCCGCCGTGCTGTTGGGCGCGGTCGACGCTGCCCGTACCGCGATCAAGGAGTACAGCGGTGACGACGTCGTCGGCGAATACCTTGGTGCCAGCTTCGATGACCCGACTGCCGCGACGCACCGCTTCCTGGCCGCCATGCCCGGATATCAGGGCTGGCAGTGGGCGGTCGTCGTCGCGGCGTATCCCGGAGCCGACCATGCCACGATCAGCGAGGTGGTCCTGGTTCCTGGCCCAACGGCGTTGCTCGCGCCGCAATGGGTGCCGTGGCAGGAGCGCGTCCAGCCGGGCGACCTGAGCCCGGGCGATCTGCTCGCCACTCCCGCCGATGATCCCAGGTTGGTGCCGGGACACGTGTCATCCGGCGACGAGGAACTCGACGACCTCGCCGCCGAGATAGGACTCGGCAAGCGCCAGGTGCTCAGCCAGTGGGGTCGGATCGAAGCCGCCGAGCGCTGGCACGACGGCGAGTACGGCCCGGATTCGGCGATGGCACGTGCCACCCGCAAGGTCTGCCGCGACTGCGCCTACTACCTGTCGCTCGCCGGTTCGCTGGGCAGGCTCTTCGGGGTATGCGCCAACGAGATGTCGGCCGACGGACACGTCGTCGCAAGTGAGTACGGCTGCGGTGCGCACTCGGACACCCCGCAGCCCGCGACGATCGGGTCGCCCATGTTCGACCCGTTCGACGACGGTGTGCTCGACCTGGCCCGGCCGGTCGCCGCCGAGCCGGCGCCTGCCGAGGCCGAGCCCGTCGCAGCCGAGCCCGAGCCCGTCGCAGCCGAGCCCGAGCCCGTCGCCGCCGAGCCCGTCGAGCCCGTCGATGCCGAGCCAGAGCCTGCCGCGGCCGAGGCCGTCGATGCCGAGCCCAGCGCCGAAGGCTAGCTCTCGGCCGCTGCCTTGATGCGGCCAAGGGATGCGTTCATCCCGTCGACCAGCTCGCGTTCGAAGCTGGGCACTCCGCCCATCAGCGCATTGACCAAGAGGTTGGACACCGGCTTCACCCCGTTCTCGGCGTGGCGGCTCTCGACCAAGCGGGTGCCGGTGGCGGTCGGCTCCAGTTCGTAGGTCCAGACGGTGTTGTTCGCGTTGACGCGGAACGCCAGCTTGCGTTCCGGGATGACCTCGGTGACCTGGCTCGTCGTCGGCCAGACCAGCAAGTTGCGCCGATTGACGTTGACGGTCCTGGTGCCGGGACGCAGGGGCCCGAACGCCTTCATCAGCTTGCACTGCGGACTCCACTGCGGCATCAGCCTGAAGTCGGACACCAGCGCCCACACCGTCTCCGGCGGCGCGTCGATGTCGATCTGCGCTTGTAACAGGGCTTGCGCCACTACTCCTCCGTCGAATTCACTGAAGACCGCGCTGCGCGCCGCGGGAGCCGCGACGGACGGCGCTACGTTGCCACAGGAAGATCGACGTCCCGAGCGCGCCAACCCCGAGTCCGGCCACGGTCACCGGCCGCCAGTCGTGCAGACCGGGCACGGTGAAGGCCAGCACCACCGAGACCAACCAGCCCGCCGCGATCACGTAGATGACGGGCCACGGCCGGAGCAGCACCTCCGGCAGCGCCGGGGGAACCGGCGGATCGTCGTGCGGTGGGGGCGTCGTCGCGTCCATTGCGGACCAACCTAGTGGATTCCGGTGCCGGTGTCGGTACTGTTTGCCTCGTGAACGACCCCGATGCCCGGCTGGCCAGCGACTTGTCGTTGGCCGTCGTGCGACTGGCGCGGCAACTGCGCTTCCGTCGTCCGGACTCCCCGGTGTCGTTGTCTCAGTTGTCGGCGCTGGCGACGCTCGCCAAGGAAGGCCCCATCACGCCGGGTGCGCTGGCGATCCGCGAGCGGGTCCGTCCGCCGTCGATGACGCGGGTCATCGCGTCGCTGGCCGAGCTGGGGTTCATCGATCGCTGCGCGCACCCCGACGACGGTCGGCAGGTGCTGGTCTCGGTGTCCGAGTCCGGGCGGGAGCTGATCGAAGTCGAACGCCGCGCCAGCCAGGAGTGGCTGCAGCAGCGACTGGCGGAACTTCAACCCGAACAACGCAAGACGCTGCTGGCGGCGGCCGATCTGATGTTCGCAATCGTGGACGAAGGCGTTTGAGTCCAGTCATCGACGTCGACGATCCCGCCGATCCCCGGCTCGACGACTTCCGCGATCTGAACAGCATCGACCGCAGACCGGACCTGCCGAGTGGCAAGGGACTCGTCATCGCGGAGGGCGTGCTGGTGGTACAGCGGATGCTGGCGTCCCGCTTCGAGCCGAGATCGTTCCTCGGCAACGATCGCAGGCTCGGCGAGCTGACCGGTGATCTCGTGCGCACCGACGTGCCGTTCTACCGGGCCAGCCCCGAGGTGATGGCCGAGGTCATCGGGTTCCACCTCAACCGCGGGGTGCTGGCGGCGGCACCGCGCCCGGCGGAGCTGTCGGTTCCGCAGGTGATCGACGGAGCTCACACGATCGCGGTGCTGGAGGGCGTCAACGAT